>JBKPKF010000237.1:0-5383 GCA_046730995.1 Pseudomonadota bacterium | reverse complement strand
CCGCCCGAACTCCGTAGCGACAATGACCAAAGTATTCGTCCAATCGGGTCCGAGGCCAGTCTTTAGCGACGAAACCAACTGGTCGAGGCCCCGCAGCTGCGCATTTAGACGCCCGCGCTGACCCGAATGGGTGTCCCAACCGCCAGTGTCGATCATCGCGATCCGCGCGCCCTTCTGGCCTGCGAGCAATTTTGCGGCGAGCGCCCCGGTTGCGGCGCCGTTCCGGCCGACGCCTGCCGCCAGGTCGCCGGCGGTCATCCGCGTCTCCATCGCTGCCATCCACAGGCCATGGAGTTGCTGGTCGCTTTCGTAGAGCTTCGATACGCGGGCGAGCAGGTCGTCCGATGCGCTCGGCAGCGCCGACGGTGCGTAAGACGAAACCTCGTGAGAACCGCGCAATGCCATCGGCACGGTCGACGACAGGGCCAGCGCCCTTGCTTCGGCAGGCGGCAGGAGCCCAAGCAGGCGGTTCATCCAGCCGTCCTTCACGCGATAAGCCGCCGACCCGCCGCTCTCGAGCACGTTCTGGCCGTCGAAATGCGAGCGATCGCGGTATTGCGAGGCCACGCCATGGACGAACAGGGCCTGTTTCGTACTGTAGAGCTTTGCGGTCTCGGCGAGCGCCGGATGGAGGGTGAAGAAGCTTCCGAGCTTCGCGCCACCCTGCAGGTCCTCGGCGAAGGCTCCGCGAATGCCGGCGAAGACCGGATCGCCGGTCGGCGCCACGATTGCCAGCCCATCGGCCGCGCCGCGCTGGATGATGAATACCAAGCGCTTTGCCGTGTTCGCGCCGGCGAAGGCCATGCGCGGCAGCCCGAGCGTCGCAAATCCGGCGGTCGCGCCGCCCGCGGCGATGAAGAAGCGCCGGGAAAACATGCTCATCTCCTCACGAACTCGGGGCTGACCAGCAACAAGGCGAGGCCTTCGGCAGGACTTTCGGCGCGGGCGATTGCGCTCCTCGTGGGTTCGCTCAGCGACCCGGGCAGGATCTTCTCCGCGAGCGCGCGTGGATCGATTGCGGAGCCTGCGCGGTCGGCGATCCGCTGCGCGACTTCGACCCGCCGAACTAACGCCTCGGGCGCAGCCCAGCTCGCCGCAACGTCGTCGAACCCCGCAGGCGAGCCCGGCTTCCAGGTCGGCTGGCCGAGCTGGTTCATCAGCGCTCCGGCGACTTCGGGCTCGATGTCGTTCTGATTGAGCGCTCGCAGCGCCGAAACCGACCATTCCCATGGAGTCTTGAACTTGAGAGGTTGGGCCGCCCATGCCTCCGGCGAGTCGATCAGGACGCGGTACACCGCCGGAAGATCGCCGCCGCTCCGCAAATAGGCTTGGGTCAATCGATCGACCATTGCCGGGGGCGGATCGTCGCCGGCGAAATGGCGCGCGAGCTTGGTCGAAATATGTTTAGCCGTGGCGGGATTCGCCGCGAGGTCCATCAACACTGCCTGGGCCTGACGCTCGCCGCCCTGGCCATAGCGGCGGCCCATGATCATCCGGTCTCCGGGCTGGTGAATCAGCTCAGCGAAGGCGAACTCGCCCGTCGGACCGCTGCCGAGCAGGCGAGCCACCGGTCCGCGACCGAGACCGCCCACAGTCCAGCCGGTCAGTGCGCGGGCGAATTCGGTGACGTCGGCCTGCGTATAGCCGGTGCGCACGCCCAACGTGTGAAGTTCGAGGATTTCGCGGGCGAGGTTCTCATTCAGCCCGCGCTTCCGCCGGCCGCGCGCGGCAATGAACTGGCCCGCGCGGGAATCCGGGCCGATCGACTGCGCCTGGTCGAGGTAGATCAGCATCGCCGGGTGTTGCTCGACCGCGAGCAACATGTCCGAGAATTTGCCGAGCACGTGCGGCCGGATCGCTTCGAACTCGAGCAGGCCGGCCATCGGCACGATCGGCAATTTGTCCGCCGAGACCGCGAAGTGGTTGGCCCAGAAATGGACCAGCCGCTCGACGAACGGAGCGTTGGTGGTGAGCGCCGACGAAACGCGCGCGCCGACCATCACGAGATAATCGTCCCGTATTCCCCGGCGAAGGAAGCGCTTGGCAGAATCCGGAATTCCATCGCCCTGCTGGTCGGCGTTGGGCTTCGCTGCGGCGTTCTGCCGCTTGGCCCGACCCGCCGAGCGCTGCTCAGCGATGTAATCGGCAAGCTGTTCGACGATTTCGCGGCGCGGCGGAACGGCTGCGATGGCTTGCGGCCGCGGTTCGAAGCGCTCGAGCTGGCCGAGCAACCAGGCTCTTCCATCCGCGGGAACGGTGTCGGCCGAGCGGGCTCCAATCCCGAAGCGATTGAGGGCGATTGCGGACGACTTCATCGAAAAAATCCCGCTAGCGACTTGCGCCCACCGCGCTGAACGATCGGTGAGCATGGGCGTAACGGAGGAGCCGCCCAAACCCTTCGTTAAAAGCGGTCGGGGAGCTGGACGGGCCCCACGAGTTCTTCGTGCCTCGCGATTGCGAAGCGATCAGTCATGCCCGCGATAAAGTCGCCGATAGTGCGCAATTGCTCGACTTCGCCGTCGCCGCGCCTCCAATCTTCGGGAAGGAGTTTCGGATCGGCCCGATAGGCGGCAGCAAGATTGGCCGTGATGCGCTCCGCTTCCTCGCGAACCTGCTCGAGCTGCGGTGATTCGTAGAGCTTCGCGTAGAGGAACTGCTTGAGGGCGCGCTCGTCCTCGGCGAGCGCCGACGAGAAGCCGACCAGCGGACGAGCGGCGGCCCTCACGTCGTCAGCGCTCGCCGCTCCGGATTCGCCGATGCGCCGGTTGGTTTCGGCCAGCACGTCGCCGACCATGGTTCCGATCATGTCGCGGACCAGTGCCCGCTGCCGCTTGTCCGCATTTATGCCCGGATGGCGTTCTTCGATCGCGGCCCAATGCCGGGCCACGATCGGCAACTCGGTCAGCTCGTCCAGCTCGAGGATCCCTGCTCTCAGCCCATCGTCGATGTCATGATTGTCGTAGGCGATATCGTCAGCGATCGCCGCGACCTGCGCTTCCAGGCCCGGCCACCCCCCGAGCTCGAGGTCCCATTCCGCATTGGCCTCGGCCATCGCCCAGGTCGGTTCGGGCAGCGGACCATTGTGCTTCGCCAACCCTTCTAGGGCTTCCCAGCTGAGGTTGAGCCCATCGAAGCCAGGATATGGCGCCTCGAGCTTCGTAACCAGCCGAATGCTGTGCGCATTGTGGTCGAACCCTCCGGCGTCGGCGAGCGCAGCATTCAGGGCAGTCTCGCCGGCATGGCCGAACGGTGGATGGCCGAGGTCGTGGGCGAGGCAAAGCGCCTCGGTCAGATCCTCATTCAGCCCCAACGCCCGCGCAATGGTCCGTCCGATCTGGGCGACCTCTATGCTGTGCGTCAGGCGGACTCGGAAATGATCGCCGTCGGGCGCGACGAACACCTGAGTCTTGTGCCGAAGGCGGCGGAAAGCGACCGAGTGGACGATTCGGTCGCGGTCACGCTGGAAGATGTCGCGCGGACCACGCGGTGCGAGGTCGGGTTCCGAATGAAGGCGGCCGCGCGACCGATCTGGCCGCGCCGCCAAGCCCGAAGAGAGGTTCATTCGGTGCCGACTGGCACAATCTGGTCAGATTCGGAATTGGTCCAGCTGAAAGATTCGATTCCGACGGTCTGAAGATCCTCAGCGAAGATCTGGGCGTCGGATGGTCCGCGGAACGGCCCGATCAGGAGGCGCGCGCGGTCGGAGCTCTGGGCGACATAGCCGCTGATCCCGTTGAAGAGATCGCGATTGCGGGACTTCAAACGGCGAAATTGATCGGGGAGCGCCTGCGCGTTCGGTCCGCTCGCCAGCTGGAGCCACACCTTGGGCTGCGCAGAGCCGGGCTGGGCGGCCTGCTGTTGGCGCACAGGCCGCGGGGCGTAAGCGACCTGGATCGGAGCCGTCGCTGGCGCAGCTGATGGCCCCGGCTCGCGAAGCTGCTCTTCGATGCTAGCCAGCCGGTCGATGCGGGCCGGCGCAGCGGGCCGCGACGCGAACGGAGATGCGACGCCGGCCGACGCCACTTGGCCGCCATTGGAGTCCGGAAAGATGCCGAGGTTGACGGCCGCCGCCTTCTGGCCGGGCTGAAGCGTCGGAAGCCGCTGCAGGAAGGGCGAAACCTGCGCCCAGCTGCCGGGCATGGCCGCATCGGTCGCGATCATCGCGCCTTGGGAATCGCCGGTCAAAGCAAGGACGAAAGCGCGAACTCGTCCGGCCGCCGAATCTCCCTTTGCCGCCAGCGGCGCGAGCGCCTGCATTGCGCCGGTCTTGTCCCCGCCGATGGCGAGGCTCAGCGCGAGCCGGCGGCGGGCCTCCGTCGCGTCGGGCCCGCCGAGCGCTATGCGATAGTCGGCCTGGGCTTTCGCCTGTTGTCCCATCAAGTCGTAAGCGAGCCCGCGATCGCAGGCGAGGGTCGAGAGCGGCGCTCCGAGCTGCAGGGCACGGCTGAAATAGGGCATGGCGGCATTGGGCTCGCCATTGGCTACGGACACAGCGCCCATTCCGGCCTGCGGCAGCGGGCTCCTCGGGTTGATCTCGTCAGCCCGGGCGAAAAAGCCCGCGGCGGCCTGCGGGTCGCCAAGGTCGAGCGCTGCCTTCCCGGCCCCGATCAAAGCGCCAAAGTCCTTCGGATTGGACGCGAGCGCGCGGACGTGGCGAGCAAGGGCAGCCGAGGGCGTCTCCGGCTGCTGATAGCCGTAAGGGTAGCCCGCCTGGGCAACCGCCGGCGCAGCAACCGCAAGCGCTCCAGCGCTCAGGAATGCGAATCGTAGTGCCAAGATTCCCCGCATCATCCTCCCCGTGAGGACTGAATCTTGCTCGAAGGTTTCTGCCTAGAGGCTTTACGCCAGACCGTGCCGCAAGGGCGGCGAGATGGCCGTTTCACGCCTTTGCCAGGAGCTCAAAGCGACGAAGCAATCCAGTTGGGTCGCTGGATTGCTTCGCTACGCTCGCAATGACGAGTTATTGGTTATTCTGGCGGTTCAAAAAGCGCGGGATCTCGATTGGCTGCTTGTGGCCCGATTCCCCAGCCTCCTCATCCTCTTCACCGATCTGCGCCTTGGGGGCGCCGCGAGCAATGTTCGACATGCGCTCGAAGAGCGTTCCGCCGCCCGTAGCTGCCGCCGGTGCGTCTTCCTCCCCCGCGTCCTCATCCGTTGGAGGAGCAATCGGCGGCTTGCCGACGGGTGTCGTCAGGATGTCGTCGTCGCCAAGCAGAAGCTCATCGCCGTCAGCCTCGTCGGTTTCGGTTTCAGCCTCGGTTTCACCGATAAGTTCGAGCGGAGTTTCTTCCTCCGCTGAGACCTCGGTCTCGTTTTCCTCGATCCCCTTGGTTGCCGCCGCCGCGTTGCGCGTCGCGGGGAAAGTGAAGACCTTGCCCGGAGC
>JBKPKF010000236.1:0-7697 GCA_046730995.1 Pseudomonadota bacterium | reverse complement strand
GAGTCGCTCACTTCGACATATTCGAAACCGGGCACCAACTGTTCGAGCCGGTCGATCAACCGGTCCTTGTCGGCGAAGGCCTTTTCGTGAGCGAACAGGACGCGTTCGTTCGCGACCGCCACCACGTCATTGTGGAAGGCTCCCGCGGCGATGGCCTCCTCCGATTGCTGGGCGAATAAGGTGCGCTCTGGATCTAGCCCGTGGAGTCGAGCGATCGCCTTCGACGCTTCGATATGCTGGCGCGCCGGGAATGGCCCGCCCGAAATGCCATAGACGAATATTTCGACCCCGGGCTCGCCATGCGCGGCAGCGAGCCGCATGTGGTTGGCCGCGCCCTCGTCGCCGAACGCGGGCGGCACGGGACCGTGGACCGCGAATGCGTCGCCGCCAAATGCCAGCCGGAGCTGCGCAAGCGTCGCAGGCCATTCATGGCTTCGATGCGGCATGGTTCGGAGGTTCGCGACTGTCAGGTGGCATTTGCCGTCGCTCGAATCGAGGGCGGGGGAGACGGTTGCCGCATTCGCCGCCCACATCGCCGAGGCGGACATCGCGTTCGCGGCGAGCACCGGTTCGGCCGCGTCGATGCTGTCGCCAAGTTCGCTCAACCAGAGGCGGTTCGGGCGCGGGTGAGGAAGGAAGATTCCTTGCGCCAGCCCCAGGGCGAGGTTGGCGCGCATTTTGTCCAGGCCCTGGAGCGCCGCGGCCCGCGGCTGCGACACTTCGCCGGCGTTGCGCTGCGAGGCCAGGTTGCCGAGGCTGAGACCCGCATAATTGTGGCTCGGCCCGACGATGCCGTCGAAATTGATCTCGACGAGAGCCGTCATTTCGCGACGGCGAGGACCTGGTCGCCGACCTTGACCCCCAACATCTTCGCCGCTTCCCGGTCGATGCAAATGCCTTTCTTGGGCACTCTCTTCACCTTCGCGCAGCAGGCGCGGAAGTTTTTCAATCGGCCGGTGGCGATGATTGCCTTGGTCTTCCCGCTGTCGCCGATCTCGCAAATCGTCTCGCAGACGGATTCGCGGATGGTCCGGATCTTGTCGATCTGCGCGGTGACAGTCGGTCCGCCGTCGAAAATGTCGATATACCGGTCGAAGGTGAAGCCTTCCGCTTCGAGCATCCGCAGGGCCGCGCGCCCGCTAGGGTGGGGCTGTCCGATCACGGCCTTCGCGCTCTCCGCGAGCAATTCCACGTAGATCGGAGTTTGCGGCATCAGGTCGGCAATGAACTTCGTGCCGTGCATTGCATTGAACTCGTCGGCCTCAGGGAAGCTCATGCCGAAGAAGCGGCCGGCAAGTCCGTCCCAGAAGGGCGCGTTCCCGGTTTCGTCCATGACTCCGCGAAGCTCGGCGAGCACGCGGTCGCCAAAGCGCGCCCGATGCTGCTTGATGAACAGATAGCGGCTCCGCGCAAGCAGGGCCCCGAGCCCGCCTGCGCGCGCCGACGGATGAAGGAACAGTCCGCCAACCTCCGAGCAGCCTTCGAGGTCGGTCGTCAGGGTCAGCATCTGGTTGCGAAAGGTCTTGCCGAGCTCGGGGCTCGATTGGGTGATGGTACTCAAATGATAGCTATAGAAAGGCTGCACGACTCCGACCTGGCCGAAAATCTGGCAGGTGCCCTTGATCGCGCCCGACTTCGGGTCCTCGAGCACGAACATGTACAGGTCCGCCGCTTGTTCGTC
Organism: Pseudomonadota bacterium; assembly: GCA_046730995.1. Lineage (GTDB taxonomy): Bacteria > Pseudomonadota > Alphaproteobacteria > Sphingomonadales > Sphingomonadaceae > Sphingomicrobium. The sequence continues at coordinate 6,016 of JBKPKF010000236.1, read as the reverse complement.
GGCCCTGCGCGAGAAGCTCTTGTCCGACCGGGCGAGCTTTTCGACCAGGGTCCCCCGGTCCGGGGGGAGATTCGTGAAGCCGCCGCCGGTCAGCTTGGCCATCTTGTAGATCGCCGCGAAATCCTCTGCGCGGGCGGGGCGGATACGATAGTTCATGCAGCCTCCGCGGCGAGGCGCAAAATCGTGAGCGCTGACAAGGCGGCGCGCTCCTTCAAACTGTCGACGATCAGATATTCCTCCATGCTGTGGATCTTCCCGCCGCGAACGCCCATCGTATCGACGACGGGCACTCCGCACGCGGCGATATTGTTGCCGTCGCAAACGCCGCCGGAAGGCTGCCAGGCGATTTGCTGACCCAAGTCAGCGCCGGCTTGGCAGACGAGGCCGAACAGCTTTTCGGCTTCGGGTGAAAGCGGCTTGGGCGGACGTCCGAACCCGCCGTGGACCTCGATTTGCACCTCGCGCTCGGCGGCGACGGCGATGACGGCTGTCTCGATGAGGTCCCGGGCCCGTTCCTGGTCTTCAGGGGTGCGGGGACGAAGGTTCACGCGCAAAATCGCGAGATCCGGCACCACATTGCTCGGGCTTCCGCCGTCGATGCGCGACGGATTGATGTTTAGTCCCGGATATCGTCCCGCCGCGAGGTGCAAAGCGAGATCTGCGGCGGCGAGCAATGCGTTGCGCCCATCTTCGGGATTGCGGCCCGCATGCGCCGAGCGGCCACGAACGATGATCGCGAAATTGCCGCTTCCCGGACGCGCGCCCGCGAGAGTCCCGTCGGGCAGCGCGGCCGGTTCATAGGTCAGGGCGGCCCGCTTTCCGCGAGCCGCCCGCGCCAGCAGCGCTGCCGAGCCCGGCGAGCCCACCTCCTCGTCGCTATTGATCACGACCTCGTATCCGATGCGGCTTCCGGCCGGGTCCTGCTCGACCGCTTTCAGGGCCGCGAGCATCACCGCGATGCCGCCTTTCATGTCGGCGACTCCGGGACCGTTCAGAACTCCATCTTCGATCCAGCGGGTGTTTTGGAATTCGTGATCGACCCCGAACACCGTGTCCATGTGGCCGGTGAAGAGCAGTTGCACAGGCGCATCGGGCCGCACCGTGACGCGCAGATGCTTGCCGTGCTCGACATTCCCGGTCCGCCCCGCCGTATCGACGGCCTCGACCGGCGACGGGTCCTCAAAGCCCATCTCTCCAGGCAGCGCCGAAAAAGCGTCCGCGATCAGGCGCGCGACCTGGTCGAGCCCCGGAAGGTTGCGAGATCCGCTGTTGACCGCGGCCCAGGCCAGGACCTGGTCGAGCATTGGTTCGGACGCGGCGCGTGCGACCGTTTCTCGTTCGGCAGGCGACAGTTCCCCCATAGCCCGGGTCCTAGCCGGGCGTTCGGAGGAACGCCACACCGGCCTTAGCGGCGCGGCTTCACGAACTTCAGCGCGTACTGGTCGGTGTGCCCCCGGATCTTCTTGTCGAAGATCGGGAGGGTGTGATCGTCGCCCCGGCGGCGAAGGAAATTGCCTTCCGCGACCAGTTTGAACCCTGCCGCGGTCACTTCCTTGACGACCACGTCGCGGTTGATCCGGTGCATCTTTTCGATGTCGGCATTGGTCATCCCGCGGCGGCCCTGATGATCGAGGATGAAATAAATGCCGCCGGGCTTCAGCGCCTTAAAGACCGCGCGGTCGAAGGCGACCGTATCGACCTTGCCATATTCGGCGATCTTCATGTCGTGGTAGTTCTGGGTGACCCAGGCGAGGTCGAGCGGCCTTGGGAACTTGGCCGATCCGAACGGCTGGAAGTCGATCGACACATTCTTCCATTTGCCTTCCGCGAGCAGCTCCTGATCGGCCTTGGTCGCGCCTTTCCAGACCGGGTTCTCGATTCCGTAGACGTGGCCTTTAGGCCCGACCACGTAGCTCAGCATGCGCGTGAAATAACCGCCGCCCGGATAGAATTCGCCGACTGTCATACCGGGCCGGACACCCGAGAAAGCGAGCGTTTGGGCCGGCTTCCTCAGCGGGTCCGCCTCGCGGTGGTCCGCCGGCCGTGCAGGATTGGCAACAGCGCTGGTGATGACGTTGGCAAGCTTCGGCGCGGCGGCAATCGGCGCCGCAACCGCGGCAGCCAAAAGCAATGGAGCAAGATAGCGCATGGGGGTGCCCTCCGATTGCGAGATGAATGGGGGGAGGGCTTAGCCGGTTGGCGGGACCGTCCAACCTTGTTTCGACCGGCGGGGTTCTTTCTCCTGCCGACCGCTAGGCCGAGTCCACCGCATAATCGTCGCCGTAGAATTTGGCCGTGCTGCGCGTGTGGAAAGCGATCGCTTTGACCGGCTCATATTTGGGCTCGCCCAGGCCCGGCAGTACCTCCAGATAGTCGTCTTCCCACACATAAACGGCCATCGGAAAGGACACTCGCGGCCTCAGCAGGTGAGAACCGTCGGCGGGCTTGCCGACGCGGTGCGTGGTCGACGGCAGGCGGTCGTTGGTGATGCGCTGCATGTAATCGCCGGTGTTGATGATGATCGAGCCCGGCGGAGCCTTCATCCGCACCCACTTGCCGCTGCGGTGGTTCCACACCTGCAGGCCGTCGATCTCAGTGGCTGGAAGGATGGTGAACAGGTCGACGTCCTCATGGCCAAGCAGGCGCCCGGCCCCCGACCGATCCTGCTCCACGGTCATCGGCGGATAATAATTGAGGCGCAGGCCGAAGTTCGTTTGGGTCAGCTTGCGGTCATAGAGATGTGGATCGCAGCCAAGGCCCATGAACATCGCCTGGGCGATCGGCTTGAACAGCGCCTCGTGGGCGAGGACGAGCCGGCGAAAGTGCGGCTCATATTTCGCGCTCGGCCAATAATCCTCCGCGCGGAACTGGACGTCACGGTCCTGCGGGATGTCGAACGCTCGCCGGCACCACACCCAGCCTTCGACCAGGTCGGGATGGATGTCGCTCGTCTCCTCGATCGGGAAATAGCCCTGGTTGACCGACCCGTGCCGCTCCGCCCGGAAGCGCATCTTCTCGTCGAGCGGCGTCGATTCGAACAGGTCGATGACCGCGTCGTGCATCGACTCGTACAGTGCGGGATCGACGCCATGCCCGGTGAGCACCGCGAAGCCGATCTCCTGCAGGGCACCCGCAAAGGCGTCCGCGAACCGCGCTTTATCTGCCTCGTCGCCGCTGAGGAACGCCCCGAAGTCGAGCGTTGCGATCTCATAATCTTCATCGAACTCGTCGCCTGAACTCTCCGCGAGGCGATAGGTGTGCGACTTCGCGACCTGGTCGTACTTGCTGAAGTCCTGGTTCAGCGCTTCGATGTCCGCCATGGCCCTGATCCTAGCTCGCGCGACCGCTTCTTGACAGGGCCGCCGCGCCCGGCTCGGGAATTCAGCCATGCCGGAAGCTCTCTATCTCGAAGACCTTTACGTGGGGCAGCGCTTTACGAGCGCCCCGCATCGGCTCGACGCGGATCAGATCAAGCGGTTCGCCGCCGAATATGACCCGCAGCCGTTCCACCTCGACGAGGAGGCGGCCAAGGACTCGCTGTTCGGCGGCCTTGCCGCGAGCGGCTGGCATACCGCCGCGATGACCATGCGGATGCTGGTCGACAGCGTTCCGCTCGCCGACGGGCTGGTTGGGGCCGAACTCCAGCTCGCCTGGCCCAGGCCGACCCGGCCCGGGATGACGCTGCACGTCGTCGGCGAGGTTGTCGAAATCCGGCCGTCGCGGTCCAAGCCGGACATGGCGATCGTCACCATGCGCAACGAAACCCGCGACCAGGACGGCGAAGTCCTCCAGCTGTTTACGGTCAAGATGCCGGTATTCAAGCGGGTTCGCGGCTAGCGAAGCTCAATACTGGCCGTATCGGCCCTTCACGCTGTCGAGCAACTTGCGCGTTTCGTATCCGACCCCGTCCTTGAAGACGGTGATGACGTTCTCGATGTCCGCGATGTTGGCGGCCGGATTGCCCTTCACGATGAAGAGGTCCGCATTCTTGCCCGGCGCGATCGATCCGATGCGGTCGGCGAGGCCGAGATAGGTCGCGCCGTTGAGCGTCCCGATCCGGATCGCCTCCACGGGACTGAAGCCCGCCTCGACCAGCAGTTCGATTTCGCGCTGGTCGCCGAAGCCGGGGATCACTCCGCCGTTCCCCGTCGGGTCGGGGCCGGCGATCAGCAGTCCGCCCGCGGCGACGAACTGCCGCTCCAGGCCAAGGTCGTTCTTGTAGCTCTCGGCGGCCTCGTCGCCGCGCTTCGTCCTCGCCCGGCTCGCGGCGAGGTTCCGGAGATACAGATAGGATTCCTTCGCTTGCGGCGACATCACCTCCATCTGCCTCGGCTGGAGCGGCGCATGCAGCGGGACGCTCTGCTCAAAGACCGGCAAGGTCGAAGTGATCGCGACATGATGGTCGACGAGCAGCTTGATCAGCGCATTCGCCTCCGGGCTGCCCGGCTTAATCGCCAGCAAGGTCGGCGTTCCGGTACCGTCGGAGCATTTGTCGGGCTGCTTGCCCGGATCCAGCTGCGTGTTGACGAAGAAACCATGCTCGAGATTGTCGATCCCGAGGGCGACCGCCTCGGGATAGGTGACAGAGCATAAATGGCCGGTGAGCTTGAGGTGATGCTTGTGCGCCTCGTCGATCGCGGCTTTGAGCTCGGCGCGCGTGATGTTCATGTACGCCTTGAATGAATTCACGCCCTGTCCGGCCCAGTAAGCGACCTCGCGCCGTGCGTCCGCCGGCGACGTGATCGTGTGGTTCTGGATGAAGAAGGCGCCGGCCCCCTCGAGATAGGGACCGGTAACGTCCAGGTGCGGGCCTACCAGATGTCCGGCGTCGATCTCGCGTTTCAGGCTAAGGTCAGTGTCCGGCTCGACGCTCCCGGTCGTGCGCATGGTCGTGACGCCATTCGCAAGATAGAGCCGCGGCGCGCTGAAGGTCATTTGGGGGACGATGATCGGCTGCTCGGAATGGCCCGATGCATCGAGGTTCGGCCGCTGCAGATAGAAGAGGTGATTGTGCATGCCGACCAGGCCCGGCAGCGCCGTCTCGCCGGTCCCATCGAGGACGCGATAGCCTGCGGGGACAGGCGCGTTCCCCGCCTGGACGGCCGCGATCTTCGCTCCGTCGAGCAGCAGGGTCTGGTCTTCAAGCGGCTGGGCGCCGGTACCGTCGATGATGCGCAAATGCGTGATCGCGATTTGCCCCGCCGGCACATGCACGAACTTTTGGACCTCCGGCCCGAGCTCCGGCGGCGGAGCGAGGACGGGAGCGGCCTGAACGCCGCTTGCGGCGAGAAACGCCGCGGCTGCCGCGACTAGCTTCGAATTCATAGCGCCTCCCTGGCTCGTCTTAATAGGCAACCCCTTGCAATCGCGAAACTGGACTCCCAACTGTATTATTGCTATAATACACCGACTAAGGAGCACAGCCGATGTTCGAGAATCCCGTGGCAAAGCGCACTGCCATTGCAGCCGCCATCGGCGCTGCGGTCGCAATCCCGCTTCCTTTCATCGGACCGATCCTGGGCGCCATTGTCGGCGGCGGGATCGGCTTTCTCACCGCGCCTCAAAGATAATCCGCGAACTCGCGGAGCAGCTGCCGGTATAGCTCGCGCTTGAAGGGGACGATCAGCTCGGGCAGGTCGGCGGGCTCGATCCACTTCCAGTCGCGGAATTCGGGATGCTCCGTCGCGATGTTCACGTCGGCGTCGGTCCCGAGGAACCGCGCGAGGAACCAGTCCTGGTCCTGGCCCTTCCACTTCCCGCCCCATAATTTCGGCCGAAGGTCGTCGGGAAGGTCGTACTTCAGCCGCTCCGGAGTCGCGCTGAGCCGCTCGACGAGGCTCTTCGGAATGCCCGTTTCCTCTTCCAGCTCGCGGAGCGCCGTCGCCCATTCGTCGTCGTCGTCGTCGTCGATCCCGCCCTGCGGCATCTGCCACGCCTCGTCGGTGTTATCGATCCGCGCGCCGACGAACACCTTGCCGTGCCGGTTGAGGAGCATCACGCCGACCCCGCGGCGGTA
>JBKPKF010000235.1:0-6871 GCA_046730995.1 Pseudomonadota bacterium | reverse complement strand
TTGCTCTCGCTTGGTGTTCCGCTCGCCGATGCGCTCGGTTCGGGCATGGGCCTTGCCGGCGGCTATTCGGACGGCCGCGATATCGGTGTCGTATTCAACTATCCCAATCCGGGCGGGGCGCACGCGCTGCCTATGTGTGGTGGGGTGGGCGCGCAATATACGCCGTCGGCCGGGTGGGCCCAGGCGATCGCTTACAAGCAGAAGGTTCTCGGTGAGGGTCCGGCGGACGCCATTTCCCTGGTCCTCGGAGGCGATGCGAGCTGCGCTACGGGTGGATTTTGGTCAGCAATAACAATTTCAACGACGCAACAATTGCCGTTGTTAATTTACATCGAAGACAATGGCTATGGGATCTCGGTTCCCTCGGAATATCAAACACCTGGCAAGGATATCGCCGCCAATCTCGCCAGCTTTGCGGGCCTCACGATCTTCAATGGCGACGGGACGGACCCGATCGAGGCGGCGAAACTCGTTCACGACGCCGTTACGCATGTGCGGACCGAACATGCGCCTGCGCTCCTTCGCCTAACCGTGCCGAGGCTGGAGGGCCACAGCGCACAGGACACGCAAGCCTACAAATCGAAAGCTGAGATCGAAGCCGAGTGGGCGCGCGATCCGCTGCCGAAGCTGAAGGCCCATGTTGCTAAATTGCAGATCGGCGATGAGCAATGGTCCGATCTTGAGCGGGAGGCCGCGTGGCAGGTCCAGGCGGCCGTCGCGGAAGCCGAGGCGCGCGGGGTTTCGCCGCCCGAAAAAGTGACCACCGACGTCTTCTACGAAAACACGGTGCAGCAGGTTGGCGGCCTATGGAACAGCGGCTACGAGCCGCCGCCTTCGACGGACGCACCGGCCGGTTCGGGCCAGCGGATCAACATGGTCACGGCGATCCGCCGCGTTCTGGAGCAGGAGATCGAGGTCAACCCGCGGGTGCTCGTCTTCGGCGAGGATGTCGGGCCTAAGGGCGGAGTCCATGCGGTGACGCTCGGGCTTCAGGAGAAGTTCGGCCGTGACCGCGTCTTCGACACTTCGCTCAACGAAGAGGGCATCGTCGGGCGAGCGGTCGGAATGGCGCTCGCGGGCCTTATGCCCGTCCCCGAGATCCAGTTCCGCAAATATGCCGAACCCGCGACCGAGCAGATCCACGATTGCGGGACGATGCGCTGGCGCACCCACAACCGCTTCGCGGCGCCGATGGTGCTTCGCGTGCCCGGCGGCTTCTTCAAATGCGGCGACCCGTGGCATTCGATGACCAACGAGGTGGAGTTCGTGCACAATCCCGGCTGGAAGGTCGCGGTGCCGTCGAACGCGGAAGACGCGGTCGGTCTGTTGCGTGGCAGCCTGCGCGGCAACGACCCGGTGCTGTTTTTCGAACATCGCGCAATGCTCGACGACGCCTGGGCGCGGAGGCCGTGGCCGGGCGATGATTTCGTACTTCCGTTCGGCCGAGCGAAAAAGACTCGCGAAGGTGACCAGATCACGATCGTCACGTGGGGCGCGATGGTTCCGCGCTGCGAGGCGGCCGCCGAGGGCTTCAGCGCCGTTGTGATCGACCTTCGAACCCTGCAGCCGTGGGACAAGGAGACGGTCCTGGCCAGCGTACGACGGACACGGCGTTGCCTCATCGTCCATGAGGATCTGCGCACCGGCGGTTTCGGAGCCGAGATCGCGGCGGTGGTTGCCGACGAGGCCTTCCTCGACCTCGACGCGCCGATCGCCCGGGTCACCATGCCCGACATTCCGAGCCCGCATCATCCCAAGCTGATGGAATGGGCGCTTCCGTCCGTCGAACATATCCGCGCCGAAATCGAGCGGCTGGTGGGCTTCTAGAGATGATCGACGTTCGAGTTCCCGACGAACAGGAGGGCACCAAGGCCGTCGTTCGGGCATGGCTTAAGCAGGTCGGCGAGGCGGTCGTCGAAAACGATCCGCTGGTGGAGCTCGAGACGGACAAGGTGACTCAGGAAGTGCCGGCTCCGGCTTCGGGGGTCTTGGCCGAGATCGTGCTCGACACCGACGCGGAGGCGGTACCGGGCGCACTGCTGGCGCGGATCAGCACCGATGGTTCCCCGGCGAAGGCCGGGGCCCAGGAGGCGAAGCCTGCTATTACGCCATTGAGCGAAGCGGCTAACGCCGCTCCTGGACCCCGCCCTGCGCCGGGGAACGGCGTCGAGACGAGGCTTTCGCCATCGGTGCGCCGGGCATGTCTCCAGCACGGCATCGACCCGGCCCGCATCCAAGGCACGGGCCGCAACGGACGAGTGACTCGGGAGGACGTGGACCGAGAGGTCGCCTCGGCGACGGTGGTCAGCGTCGGCGAGCCCGCGACCGCACAGCCGCGAGCATTCTCGGGTCAGGACATTCCGCACGATCGGATGCGGCTGACGATCGCCGAGAATATGGCGCGGGCGGTCGCCGAGCAGCCGCATGTCACGGCCGTGTTCGAAGCCGATTTCACCGCCGTCGCCGCGCACAAGGCCGCAATGTCTGCCAAGGGCGTCAAGCTCAGCTACACGGCCTACATCGTGAAAGCGGCCGCCGACGCGATGGCGGTTGCTCCGGCGATAAACGGCCGCTGGGAAAAGGACCGGATCGCCATCTCGCCCACCATCGACATCGGTGTCGGCACGGCGCTCGGCGAGAAGGGCCTTGTCGTCCCCGTCGTTAAGGACGCGGGCTCGCTGAGCCTCGAACAAATTGGTGAGAGGCTCGACGACCTCACCAGCCGCGCCCGCGATGGCAAGCTCGACCGCTCGGACGTGTCGGGCGGAAGCTTCACCATTTCGAACCACGGAGTGTCGGGGTCCCTGCTCGCGGCGCCAATCATCCTCCATCAGGGCCAGGCGGCGATCCTCGGGGTCGGCAAGGTCCAGAAGCGCGTGATCGTCCGCGAAGTGAACGGCCGCGACGCGATGCTCGTCCATCCGATGGCCTACGTAACCCTGACCATCGACCATCGTGTCGTCGACGGGCACCAGACCAACGCCTGGCTGAGCCGTTTCGTTGAAATCCTGGAAGGCTGGCCCGCCGCTTAGACTTCCAGCACCACGTAGGGCTCTCCGAACAATGCATTTCCTTTGTAACAGCCGGCGTGCGCGCGAGGCGCTATCGCGTTCCACCATGTACGCTGTCCGTTGGCTTTCTTTGATCATTGTCTTCATTCTTGCAGGCTTGATCATTGGGGCCCCCGCCTCCGCTGCGGAGGGGAAGGTCACGGCGTTCGTCCACGTCAATGTTGTTCCAATGGATCGTGAGCGATTGTTGACCGATCAAACCGTCATCGTTCGTGACGGAATTATCTCCGGGTTCGGAAACGATCTCACCGCGCCCAGCGGCGCTGAAGTCATCGACGGCCGGGGCAAATTCCTGTCGCCGGGCCTCGCCGACATGCACACGCATTCCGAGAGCCGCGAGGAGATGAAGGTCTATCTCGCGAACGGAGTGACCAGCGTCCTTCATATGGGCGGGGCGAGCAACGAGTTCGTCGGTCAGCGCGTGCCCCTGCTCAACCGCGGCGAGCGGCCCGGGCCGCACGTCTACCTGGCCTTTCGGATCGATGGGACGCCGCGATACGGGCAGTTCGTCGTCAAGACGCCCGACGAGGCACGCTGGGCCGTGCGGCTCGCCAAGACGAATGGCTACCGTTTCATCAAGGTCTACAACACGCTCTCGCCGGAAGCGTTCGCCGCCGCGGCAGACGAAGCCCACGCGCAGGGACTTGGGGTCGCAGGCCATAATGTCGAAGCTGTCGGCATCGCCCAGCAAATAGAGCAGGGGCAATCGCTGGTCGCACATCTGGAGGAGCTTATGTACGGGCTGTCGGCGCCGAACGCCGACGATCCGCTCGCCCCGCCGCCCGCCGCGATCATTGTCAGGGCGATCGACCTTCTGAAACGCAATCATGCTTTCGTCGTGGCCGATCTCATCACGTTCCAGACCATGGCGGAGCAATGGGGCCGGCCCGAAGTGCTCGAGCGCTATCTGTCGCGCGCCGAGGCTAGGTACGTGCCGATGGACTGGCGCATCAATTGGCGTCGGGGAGATTATGTGAAGAAGAGCGGTAGCCTCGGTCCGCGCGGGGCCTTCATCGCTCGGCTCGCGAAGGCTCTGAATGATGCGGGCATCGGGCTCCTTGCTGGAACTGATGCGCCGACGATCCCCGGAATCATTCCGGGCTTTTCGCTGCATGACGATTTGGACCGGTTGGTGGCGGCGGGCTTCAGCCGTTTTCAAGCGCTATCGACCGCCACCCGCATTCCAGGAGAATATATCCGCCAGACTATCCATGACACGCCATCGTTCGGCCAGGTGCAACCAGGCTTCCGCGCCGATCTCGTCCTTTCGGACCGAAATCCACTTGAAGATCTCAGCACGTTGAGGAGTCCGGAGGGCGTGATGAGCCACGGACGCTGGTATGATCGAGCGCAGGTTAAGGTGCTGCTCGACGACGTGCTTGACGATTATTCGAAAGCCAGCGCGGTAGGAGCGAAGCCGGTCGGATGATCTTTCATACCTCAAGCACCACATAGGGCTTTCCAAACAGCGGCTTCAACACGAACTGCGCGACATTGTAGACCGGCTTGCCGAGGGGCGTCTTACCCTCGTAACGGCCGTGGTGGGCATGGCCGTGGACCACGGCTTTGACATGGTCGAAGCGATCGATGGCGTCGGCCAGGCGCGCCGAGCCCAGATATTGGAAGATCACTTCAGGCTCACCCTCGAGAGTCTCGACCGTCGGCGAATAATGGAGCACGGCTACGCTCCGCTCGGTGCGGATGGTGCGAAGCGCATTTTCCAGCTTGCGTGCCTCGTTCATCGCTTCCTGCACGAAGGCCTTGGCCACCGGTTCTCCGAATTGCGCAAGCTCGCCGCGGCCATAGCCGCCCATGAAACCCTTCACCCCGGCGAAACCGACACCCTCGATTTCATGCGCCTGCTCGTCGAGCACGATCATGCCGGCGTCGTGGAGGATTTTCGCGACCTCTTCCGGCTGGCCGCATTCGTAATCGTGATTGCCGAGGACCCCAAGCACCGGAATCGAGCAGGCGCGGATGTCTTCCGCGAGAATTTCCGCCTCCGTCGTCTTCCCGAAATTGGTGAGGTCGCCGCAGAGCACGAGTACGTCGGCAGCGCCGGAAATCTCGGTGAACAGCTCGCGGTACGGAGCGACGCTGTCCTCCATCACGTGCAAATCCCCGATTGCCGCAACGCGCAGCTTGCTACTCACCATATTGTTCTTCGAGATTTCCCACGGCGTCGGAGAATCCCCACCGATCGACGTCGACCGCATAGTCCCGCGGCGAGAAGATCCGGCCGCGGCAGACCCTCTTGCCGGGTCCCTTGACGTCGGTCTGGTCGTGCAGCCGCTGAATCAGCTCGTTGATCAACCACCGCGGGACGGCGTGCCGCTCACTGGGATAAATGAAGCGAAAATTGAGGAGCGCGATCAGCAGCACTTCCCAATAAAGCTCCATGTGGCTGAGCAGCTGGCGCCAGTCGATTTCCTCATGCTTTTTCAGGATCATGTGGGCGACGTCTGCCCCATCGAAGCGGTGATGATCCTGGACGAAAATCTTGGACCAGATGAACTGGGTGGGTGGCACCAGCTTCACCTTTGCCCCGAACAGCTCGGCCTCCGGCGCATTGACGAACCATTCGTCGGTTACATGGGTCGTGACGGTCGGCATGTTGGTGATGATGTCGACGAACAGCTCGCCCCGAGTGATGCGGTAAAGCCATCGCTCATCGACAATCTCGACGTCGAAGCCGTGCTCCTTGAAATAATGGAGCATTCGGAGCGCGTCACCCGCCTTGGCGAAGACGTCGACGTCCTTAGTGGGCCGGTCGATGCCGGTGTAGCTCGCTAGTGCGTAAGTCCCGGACACGAGAAACGGGATCCGCGAGCGCGCCATCATCTGCAGGACTTCGGAATAAAAGGCCTCGGCCTCCGGCGGCGGCTGGAGGAGCGGGCCATTGGACTTGCGTGCGTGCGTCGCCATGCGGCGGCTCAACGGGAGGCGGGAGCACAGGGTTCCCTAGGCGCGCGGAACCTTCCGATCCGCCACAAGCTCGGGGTTGAGGCGCTTCGATATATCGCTGCGGATCTGCCGGCCTCCGAGATGCGCGTGGACGCTGAGATAGCCTTCCTGGATGAGCTTGCGCTTCACCTCTTCGACCGAACCCGAGTCCAAGGCGAGCTGGAATGCCCGTTCGATGACGTTTGTGCCTTGCACGGGAACGACATTACTCCGTTCCGTGCGTGAAACAACAACATGGTGCAATATTGGCGATGGGCTCGCCGCAGTCTGGCTAAGTCTCTGCAATGTCAGCATTTCACCTCGGTCACCCGCTGATGGCATGCTATTCTCGCCAGCGGTGAAGGGGGAGTGAAGACATGGAGAGCACATTCGGCAACTGGCGTAACGCGATCGTCGGCGTCGGCCTGACAATCGCAGTGGTTGGCGGGGCGCTCGCCGCCGCTTTATGGTGAGCTAGTCCACAAAAGTTGGAACGGGGCGCGATCCGGAGGGGTGGCGCACCCGACAGGATTCGAACCTGTGGCCTCTGCCTTCGGAGGGCAGTTAATTACGGTTCCGGAAGGTCCCAGGTTGCTAGAAAATGGCAGTTTTCAGCGCCCATTATATCCCGCAAAATACCACTATGTTTTCCGTATTTTTTGCGTACAAATGCCCACTGCCCTCAGACGGCAGAGCGGCGCTGCGGCGATGAAAATGGATCTGTCCAAAGTCAAAGAGCGGGAAGCCCTGAAGGCTCGGCGGGAGCCATACTGGCAGCGCATTCAATCAGGGTGCTTTGTCGGTTATAGACCGTCCGCGCGCGAAGGCTCGGGTACTTGGATCGCCCGCGCTTATGA
>JBKPKF010000234.1:0-8037 GCA_046730995.1 Pseudomonadota bacterium | reverse complement strand
GAGGCGCATGTTGAGCTTCACCCGGCCCACCGCCGAAAGATCGTAGCGCTCGGGGTCGAAGAACAGGCCGTAGAAGAGCGCGTCGGCGGTCTCGCGCGTCGGCGGTTCGCCCGGGCGCATCACTCGGTAGATGTCGCTCAGCGCCTGGTCGGCATCCTCGGACTTGTCCGCCTTCAGCGTGTTGCGGATCCACGGGCCCATGTTGATGTAATCGATGTCGAGAAGCTCGAGCTTGTTGACCCCTGCCTCGTCCAGCTTGGCAAGGTTCTCGGCGGAAACCTCATCGCCGGCCTCGATGTAGATCTCGCCGGTTTTCTCGTTGATGAGGTCGTAGGCTGAATAGCGTCCGAAAATCTCCTCGGTCGGGATGATGACGTTCTTGAGGCCGTCCTTGCCCGCCTGGTTGGCACGGCGTGGGGTGATCTTCTCATTGGCCTTGAACACGATCTCGCCGCTGTCGGCGTCGACCACCTCGTGGTTCGGCTTCTGCCCGCGCCACTGATCGGGCGAATAAGGGATTTGCCAGCCGTTCTTGCCGCGGACGTAGCTCACGCGGTTGTAGAAGGTGTTGAGGATCTCCTCGCTGGTCATTCCGAGCGCATGCAGCAGCGCCGTCACAGGCAGCTTGCGCTTGCGGTCGATCCGGACGTTGACGATGTCCTTGGCGTCGAATTCGAAGTCGAGCCAGCTTCCGCGATAGGGAATGACTCGCGCAGCAAAGAGATATTTGCCGCTGGCGTGGGTTTTGCCGCGATCATGGTCGAACAGCACGCCGGGCGAACGGTGCATCTGGGAAACGATCACGCGCTCGGTGCCGTTGATGATGAAAGTGCCGTTCATCGTCATGAGCGGCATGTCGCCCATGTAGACGTCCTGCTCCTTGATATCGATGACGGACTTGGCCTCGGTCTCCGGATCGATTTCAAACGTCGTCAGGCGCAAAGTGACGCGCATCGGGGCGGCATAGGTGAGACCGCGCTGGCGGCACTCGTCGGTATCGTATTTCGGCTCTTCCAGCTCATAGCGATCGAAATCGAGGTGCGCGGTTCCGGCGAAATCGACGATCGGGAATACCGACCGCAATGTCTTCTCCAGGCCCGACACATAGCCCGTCTTGGGATCGGAACGGAGGAACTGTTCGTAGCTTTCGCGCTGAACCTCGATGAGGTTCGGCATCTCGGATATCTCGTGGATGTTCCCGAAAATCTTGCGGATACGCCGCGAATTTCTCTTGAGCCCGCTCGTAGTCTTACGGGGTGCGTCGATCGCTTTGGTGGCCATGTGCTTCCCTGCGCTGCGCGGAACGCACGGGTGGCGCTCCGCAATTGTTTTTCCGGCCGCGGCCGGACTTGACTGGAGCGCTGGCCCGCTTCCCTCCCCAATGCGTGTGGTCCGTGCGCCGTTCGGACCCTGTCCCGGAGAGGACGGGAAAAGCCCCGGGGCGCACGTCACCGTGCGGCGGAGCCGTTATTTGTTGGATTTGGCCGATATAGTCATTTGCGAAAGCCGCGCAAGAGGGGCCGGCGAGGAATCAATCGTCAAATCGGCGAACGAATTCCCTGGCCCGCGCGTCGGTGTCGGCGACGATCGGCAGGACATCTTCGATCTCGCGCTCGAGCCGCCGCCATTTCTCTGGACGCGGCGGGGATACCGTACTTTTGGACAGTGGAAGGTTTTGCGGAATTTTGTGATCCCAATCGAGACCGACCGATTGGGCCAGCGCCGAGATGCGGGCGTCGGGCTCAGCGAGGAAGTCTGCTTGCCGGATCGATCGAACCCGGTGCCGGGGCAGGGCGCCAAGGTCGTCGAGGATGATGTTGGTCGCGATCGACCACTGACGCGCGACCACGATGGGCAGCGGCTTTCCCCGAAGATGCTGCCATCCGGGGACTAGGAGGAGCGACCACTGATATCCGGTCCAGCCGGGCAACCTCTGGTAAGTTCGAAAATAGCCCGACGCCCATGCCTCCATCATGCTGGCGAGGGTCTGCCGCACGTCTCGGTAAAGATAGATGAACAGTGAGTCCGGCCACAGCGCGTCGAAAAAGGGGATTCGAAGGGAGTTCTTGGGCGTCTTCTCCAGGATCCGAACGGGTCCGGAAGGGCGGCGGCCGTCACGGTCTTGCAGCTCGCTGTAGAAATCGTTGGCAAAACGTTGAGCGGAGTCCGTTCGCGCGTCGTCCGCGGTTAACCGGTTTGACTCCCAGCCGCGATCTCTTGGATGGAATCCGGGCAGGCTTTCGATGATCGCATGGCTCTCGGATCCTATGCTGTAGAGACCTGGGGCCCTCGCAAAGGTCTCGAAAAGCAAAGTGGAACCGGATCGTGGAGGGCTGACGATCAGGATCGGCCGGTCAAACGGGTTGTCGGTGATCGCGGCGCTCGAGTGAGCGGTTGGTTCGTTCACGAGGCGAGACGTGTCCGGACGGTTGATGGCTGCTCGGGAAGGGCCATGGCGAAGATCAGCTGATCGAGCGCGAACGTCAGTTCGATCTCGTTCTTCAACCGCACATCCTTGGCTCCAAGTTGGCTGAGCTCGGCGCGAGTCTCGCCGAGCAGCCGCCGGTAGTCGGCAAGGCCTTCCTCGTCGGCCCCGAATCGCGCCCACAAGGCCGACCAGCCATCGGCGAAGCGATCGAGCCGCTTCAGCACGGTTTCGAGCTTCGGATTGGGCTCGGCCTCACTGGTGACGAAGGCGAGATGACAGCGGATTTCCCAAGGCGACATCACCTTGGGTGCATTGACCTGTTCGAACAGCAACGGTTCGGCGGGTCGCTCGCCGGGCCGAAGCAGCTCGGCGTCGGCCGCGCCTTTCTGCGCAGCGTCAATCAGGTCCCACAAATGCGGCGTGACAACCGTGTCGAGAACCAAATGGACGCGCCGTTCCCGGCCGCGATTGTGGACTTCGTGCCAGCGAAAGCTGTCGAAGACCCAACATTCGCCGGCGGCCATGTGGATCGTCTCGCCGCCGCACGTGAACTCGACCGCAGGGTTGGTAATGACGGGCACGTGAATCCTAAGGTGCGTGCGCCAATGATAATGGACGTCAACATGCTCGGGCACTTCCGCGCCCACCCCAAGGCCCATCAGCCGGCTCCGCCCCCACACCCCGCCGAGCTCGGCCATCACCTCCTGGATATAAGGGCAGACGGCGAGGTTGGGCGTCGGCCGCATTGGCCCTTCGAACGCATCGGTCGGCCCGCCGCCGACGGTGACGAGGCGCACCGCTTCGTTTCCTGGAAAGCCAGTAGCATGCGGCACCCAGGCAGACGGCGGCAGTGCACGGACTTCCGCTTCGAGCGTGTCGGCGTCAAAGCGGACGGGCAGCTTAAGGAAGGGCCGGTCGAGGCGCATGGGCCCATATTGTCCGATTCAGCGGCCGATAAAAAGGGCACCCCACTTATGCGATGAGGTCATCTTTGGCCGATGGCCAGCCTTCGAAGAGTGAGCCACGGCGATCGAGAGCGACGAGACGCTTCATCTCCTTGGCGCAGGTATCGAGGTCGTCCTTGAGCATGTTGATCGCGGCATCGATCTGATCGTCCTGAGTGCAATCGCCCGTTAGCTGAAGCGAGCGGGCCATCACCCTGGTGCCGGTACCGTGAATGCTGTGCTCGACTTGGAACTTGTCGAGGATGCCGGTCATGTCCGCCTCCTGATTCGATTCTTCTGTGAAAATGCCTGAGGATGCGTCCAGTTTCCATCCATATTGACCGGTCGAGCTCAGCTTCCGATACCTTGCGGGTGCCCGCCGAGGTTCAGCTTACAAGAGCGATTGAGGCTTTTAGACGGGGCGAACTCGATCTGGCGCTCGAGCTCGCCGAACAAGGCCTGTCTATTTCGTCCGCCCCCGAATGGCACCATTTGGCGGGCCTCATCCATTGCCGGAAGCGCAATCCCGAACGCGGCGTCGAGCACCTTCGCCTCGCCGCGGAAGCCGAACCTTCAAATGCTGGTTTCAAGGTGATGCTGGCGCGTGCGCTGATCGATTCGGGGAATCCGGCCGATGTTCTCAGGATGCAGAAGCCACCCGTAAGGCCGACTTCGGCTGAGCTCGCGCTATGGCAGGCCCGGGCGGAAGCTGCGAGCGCAACTGGCAGCGCGGCGGATGCGGCCGAAGCGTGGAGGATTCTTGCAAACAACAACAGAACGGATCCCGATTCATGGATAAACCTCGGCCGCAGTCTCTTTGCGCTCAAGGATTTCGATGAGGCTGAGAGGGCCTGTCTCCAGGCGCTAGAGGTGTCGCCGCATAACGTGAATGCCCTCCTGACTTTGGGTCTCATTCTCGAACGAACGAATCAGCTCGATGCGCTTGACCGCCTGCTCGACATCACTCTGCTCAACGGCGTCGGCAAGGCTCAGCTGAGTTATCTCTGGGCCGTTCGCGAGCAACGCGCGGGAAATCTCGGCGCGGCTCGCGAATGGCTTTTGAAATCGGACCCTTTGGAAGATCCGGTGCGCTGGAATCGGCTGCGCATAAAGATCGCGGATCGCGAAGGCGACGTACAGGCATCATTCGACGCCGCCGCCGCCATGAACCGGGCAACGCCTCATTTTGATGGGTGGCGAAGGCGTGCAGCGGCATTTCGGCAGGAATTGAGAGACCTCGCGGCGGCAATGACTCCAGATTGGGCGAACCGCTTGCCGAGCGTGGAGCCCGGATCGATTCCTCGTCCAGCCTTTCTCCTGGGTGTGCCGCGATCCGGCACGACTCTCCTCGACACCCTTCTCATGGGGCATCCCTCAATCCGGGTCATCGAAGAGAAGGAAATTCTGCGCAGGGCCGGCCAGATTGCCGGACCGATTTCCAGGCTGCCGGACGCTCAGGAAAGCGCGCTTGCCGAAGCTCGACATGCCTATCTCGAAGAGCTCACCGGCTACGTCGGCGCCGATTTCGGCGGAAAGGCGATCGACAAGAATCCGTTCAACATGGTTCTGGCGCCGCTCATTGACGTGCTCTTCCGAGGAGCTCGGATCATTTTCGCAGTCCGCCACCCCTGCGACGTCGTTCTTAGTGGTTTCATGCAGAGCTATGTCCCTAATATCGGCATGGCGAGCTTCATGGATCTCGCGGATGGCGCCGATCTTTACGACGCCGCAATGACCGTATGGATGCGCTCGACCGAGCTTCTGCCGCTGAATGCGCACACAGTCGCTTATGAAGAGCTGGTTGAAAATCCCGCAGCTCAGCTGCACGCAGTGACCGATTTTCTTGGCCTCAGCTGGGACGATCGCGTCATGAACCATCGCATCACCGCCAAGGCTCGCGGTCCGCTCACCAACACGAGCTATGATCAGGTAACCGAAGCGCTGACTTCCGCGGCAGTTGGACGCTGGCGGCGATATGAAAAGCAGCTTGAACCGGTCCTTCCGATCCTACTGCCGTGGGCAAAGCGGCTCGGTTACCAGGACTAGCGCCAGAGCTATGAGAAGGCGCTGGTTCGTAAAGAACCCCGACCTTGCGTCAAGACGACTGTAAAGCGGCGGCCACCTTGTTTTCCTGTAAGCGGGACTGGGCTGAAACGTCCACCCTGCGAATCCCAATGAAAGTGTCTGACCGCGCCATTGATCCGCCCGGAGGGAAGGCAACTTATCGCGAGTGGTCGGGGCTCGCGATACTTTCGCTTCCATGCATCCTCTACGCGATGGACCTCACGGTGCTTAATCTCGCCGTTCCATCGATCAGCGCTGATCTCAAGCCGACCGCTGCGCAGTTGCTGTGGATCGTGGACATCTACGGCTTTCTGGCCGCCGGAGCGCTGCTCACCATGGGCGCGGTCGGCGATCGCATCGGACGGCGCAGACTCTTGCTGATCGGATCGGCCGCTTTCAGCATCCTGTCGTCGATCGCCGCTTTCGCCCGAAGTGCAGAGCTCCTGATCGCAGCGCGGGCGCTGCTGGGCATCGCCAGCGCGACCATGGCTCCATCGACCCTCTCGCTGATCAGCAACATGTTCGGCGACGCGCGCCAGCGAACCTTCGCAGTGAGTGTCTGGGTAGCCAGCTTCTCCTTCGGAGGGGCGATCGGCCCGGCTGTGGGCGGTCTGATCCTGGCGCATTTCTGGTGGGGTGCGGTTTTCCTCGTAGCGGTTCCTCTCATGGCACTGCTACTGATCGTTGGACCGCTGCTGTTGCCCGAACATCGCGATCCGGCGGGTGGTTCGATAGATCTTGTGAGTGCCGGGTTGTCGATGGCCACCGTCCTGCCGGTGATCTACGGCATCAAGCTCGCCGCGGAATCGGGCAATTCCCGGTGGGCAATATCGGCGATCGGACTGGGTCTTGCCTTTGGGCTGCTGTTCGTCAGAAGGCAGTTGCGCCTGGCCGATCCGCTGTTCGACCTGCGCCTGTTGCTGCGCGCCGGAGTCGCAGCCGCGCTCGCCATCAACCTGCTCGATTTCTTTGTCGGGTTCGGCATTCTCTTGCTCGTTGCCCAATACCTCCAGCTGGTTTTGGGCTTGACGCCTCTTCAGGCGGGGCTGTGGAGCATCCCGGCAGGGGTCGGGTCGGTTGTGGGGTCTCTGTTGACCTCTCCGATGCTGAAACTGGTGCGGCCGGCTTATCTGCTTTGTGTCGGACTGGCGGTCGGAGCCTCCGCCCTGGTTGTGATGACCTACGCCGTCCATGAACATCGCCTTATTCTCATCGTCCTGGGTACCGTGCTGTTGTCGATTGGCACTGCACCGGGGACTGCACTCGTCGCTGATCTCATCGTCAGCGCGGCGCCGCAGGAACGGTCCGGTGCTGCCTCCGCGCTCAGCGAAACAACGTCCGAACTGGGGGGAGCATTAGGCATCGCACTGCTTGGAAGTCTTGCCACCTTCGCCTACCGCCACGAACTCACCCAGCTAAGTCCGGCCGCCATGCCCGCTGATGTCATGGAAATAGCTCTACGCGGCATAGGCGCCGCAAGCGGTCTTGCGCAAAGCCATGGCATTTACTCAGGTCTGTTCTCGGCTGCGCAATCGGCCTACGCGAACGCGTTGGCCGTCGCCTTTGGGGCGGGCGGGGGAATTCTGCTGCTTGCGGCCGTCATCTCGCTGGTGATGTTTCGGGGATTGAAGCATCACTGAAGGTCGCCGCGTCCAGTATTCAGCGGAACGAAAAAGGGCGGCCCCGAAGAGCCGCCCTTCTGTTCCCCGGCGGAGGCCGGGGTCCAGGATCGAAGATGGATCCCGGCTTTCGCCGGGATAACTCTACGCAGCCCCCGGGGCTGCTCGGTTACTTCAGCTCGACGGTGCCGCCGGCATCCTCGATCTGCTTCTTGATCTTTTCGGCCTCGTCCTTGTTGACGCCTTCCTTGACGGGCTTCGGAGCGCCTTCGACCAGCGCTTTCGCCTCGCCGAGGCCAAGGCCGGTGATCGCGCGGACTTCCTTGATCACGTTGATCTTCTTGCCGCCGTCGCCGGTCAGGATGACGTCGAATTCGGTCTTCTCTTCGGCGGCCGGAGCGGCAGCGCCGCCGCCGGCAGCAGCCGGGCCGGCAACCGCGACAGCAGCCGCGGCCGAAACGCCCCACTTCTCTTCGAGGGCCTTGGCAAGATCCGCGGCCTCGAGGACGGTCAGTTCGGAAAGCTGGTCGACCAGCTTGGTAATGTCAGCCATTTGATACTCCTTTGCGGGGCCTCAGCCCCTTCGTGTGTCGTGTGTTGATGAAAAATTGCTGCGTCAGGCCGCTTCCTTGGCCCCGTACGCCGCGAAGATCCGTGCCAGCTGGGCACCCGGCTCGCTGACGGTCCGCGCGATCTTGGTCGCGGGCGCCTGGACGAGGCCCACGATCTTGGCGCGCAGCTCGTCGAGCGACGGGAGCGCGGCAAGCGCCTTGATCCCGTCCACATCGAGCAAGGTATCGCCCATCGCTCCGCCGACGATCTCGAACTTGTCGTTCGTCTTGGCGAAGTCCACCGCGACCTTGGCGGCCGCGACGGGATCACTTGAGGTTGCAAGTGCGGTCGGGCCCTTCAGAAGGTCGCCGATCGGCTTGTACTGCGTATCCTCGAGCGCAATCAGGGCAAGGCGGTTCTTCGCAACTTT
>JBKPKF010000233.1:0-3636 GCA_046730995.1 Pseudomonadota bacterium | reverse complement strand
GAAGCACGGCCGGAGCGACCGACGGGCATTCGAGGCAGCGCGCCTGGATCGCGGGGCCGCTCAAGATTGAACGAACTTCACCGAGCGCGGCCGCGAGCTGTTGCTGCGGGTTCCCCGCGAACACAGCGAACGCGTCTTGCGATTCCGTCGTATCGCCAGTGTCGGCTGCGAGCGACTCCAGGATCTGATCGCGGAAGCTCTTGGCGGGTTCGAGGTAGCGTACCCCGCGCTCGTCGCCGAGCTTCGCCAGCTCGGCCGCCTTCGCGATCGCGTCGCTCATTCCGCCGAATCCGTCGACAAGGCCGAGTTGACGCGCCGTGCCGCCGTCCCACACCCGGCCCTGGGCGATCTTGTCGATGTCGGCCGGCGATTTGTGCCGCGATGCGGCGACGATCGACAGGAACCGGCGATAGGTCGACTCGACCCCTTCCTGGATCAGCTGGCTGGCCTCGGGCGACGGACCCTTGAGCAGGTCCGGCTCGCCGGAAAGCGGGGTGGTCTTGATACCGTCGGTGCCGACCCCAAGCTTTTGCAGCGTGCCCTGGAAGCTCGGGATGATCCCGAACACGCCGATCGATCCGGTGATCGTCGACGGCTCAGCATAGATGAAATCGGCGGGGGTCGAGACCCAATAACCGCCGGAAGCCGCGACGTTACCCATCGACACGACGAGGGGGATCTTTTCTTCCTTGGCCTCGAGCAGCGCCTGCCGGATCCGCTCAGACGCGAGCACCGAACCGCCAGGGCTGTCGACCCGCACCACGAGCGCCTTGATCTTCTTGTTCCGGATCCCGTCCTCGATGGCGAGTGCGATGCTGTCGCCTCCGGCGCTGCCGGCAGCAGCCTTCCCATCGACGATCAGCCCGGCAACCGTGGCCACCCCAATCGGTCCAGTCGGCGACTTTTCGACCTTGTCGCTGATGTAGGACGCAAGCTTGATCGTCTTGTACCCCGCTGGAGTGCCCGTATCCTTGCCGCCGAGATCGGCGAGGCGAGCCTCGAAGGCGCGCCGGTCGCCGACCTTGTCGACCAGCCCGGCGTCGAGCGCCGCCTTCGCCATGTCGCCGCCAGCCGCCTTTACCGCGCCGGGCATGTCCTTCAGGAACAGGTCGACGTTCGCCTTCGGCCGCGAGCGCAAGACGTTTTCGCGCCAGGTTTCCAGAATTGCCTGGCCGAGCGCCATATAATTCTCGCGCGCCTCGGGCGACATGTCGCTGCGGGTGTAGGGCTCGACCGCCGACTTGTAGGTGCCCACGCGATAGACGTTCGCCGTCACCCCGAGCTTGTCGAGCAGACCTTTGAAATAGAGGTTCGAACCGCCGGGGCCCGAAATGAGCACCGCGCCCAAGGGATTGAGCCAGACTTCCGACGCCGCCGAGGCCAGCTGGTAGCCGTCGTCAGTATAAGCCACGGCATAAGCGACGACCGGCTTGCCCGCCGAGCGGACCCGGCGAACCGCGTCATTAAGATCGGTCATTGCCGTCTGGCCGCCGCCCCTGAATCCGTCCAGGTCGAGCGCAACCGCTTTGACCCGGCTGTCGTCTTTGGCCTTGTCGAGCACCGCAACAAGGTCGCGAAGCCGATATTGCCGAGTGGTGTTTCCGCCGGCGATGTCGGAAAATTCGACCTTGGCAGGCTGTTCGACGACCGCGCCCCGGAGGCTCAGGGCAAGGACTCCGTCTTTCACCGGCGCGGGCCGCGCCGACAGGGCCACATAAAGCAGCCCGAAGAAGAGCAGCATGAAGATCAGGACGAGCGCGTCCTTGATCCCGACCAAAAGCTTCCAGATTGCGCGAACGAACTTCATTCCGAGGACCTCTTTAGAACTGATTGGTGGCTAGCGCAGAACCAACGTCATTGCGAGCGGAGCGAAGCAATCCCGTTTCTACGGGTTGCTGGATTGCTTCGTCGCTCTGCTCCTCGCAATGACGGCCGGATGGATGCTGCAGCCAACATTTCACCGGCAAATGATCGGGGCGGGTCGGCCGGCGAGCTGCGCTCGACGCTCGCGCTCGCCTGGCCGCTGATCCTCGCCAACCTAACGCAGCAGGCGATCCAGGCGACCGACGTTCTGTTGATGGGCCGTCTTGGTGCAAGCCAGCTCGCGGCGGCGACTCTCGCGCTCAACCTCACTTTCACCTTCAACATCTTCCTGCTCGGCCTGATCACGGCCTCATCCCCGATGATGGCAACCGCGCTTGGCCGGCGGTTCAACGCGGTTCGTGACGTCCGCCGGACCTTCCGTGCCGGCCTCTGGCTGATAGCGATCGCGATGCCGCCTTATTGGCTGCTGCTGTGGCATGTCGGCGACTTGATGCGGGCATTCGGCCAGTCCGCCGAGCTTGCCAGCCAGGGAGAGACATTTCTTCGGGCCTATATGTGGTGCACGGCGCCATGGCTGCTTTTTCAGCTGCTCAGGAATTTCCTATCGGCCCTGGAGCGTCCCCGGGTGGTCCTGTGGCTCAGCCTTTCGGGGATCGGGCTCAACTTCCTCCTCAGCTGGTCGCTGATCTTCGGTCGTTTCGGCTTGCCGGCGCTGGGGCTCATCGGCGGGGGACTCGGCAGCACGCTGACCTGGATGGTCATTTGCGGCGCCTTGGTCGCGGTTACGACGCTCAACCGCCACTTCCGCCGCTTCCACTTGTTCGGCAATTGGTGGCGGTTCGACGCCCAGCGAACAGTGGCGATGGTCCGCCTGGGCTGGCCGATCGGCGTGACCATGGCGCTCGAAATGGGCGTTTTTGCCCTGGCCGCTTATTTCATGGGCTGGCTGGGCGCCGAGGCCGTCGCGGCCCACGCCATTGCTCTCCAGATCGCTGCGCTGACTTTCATGGTTCCGCTCGGCCTGGGCCAGGCCGCCACGGTGCGGGTCGGCCTTGCTGTAGGCCGAGGCGACCAGCGCGGAATTAGCCGGGCCGGGTGGACAGCCTGGACGATCGGCGTTGGATTCATGGGCGCAATGGCCTTCGTGATGTGGCTTGCGTCGCGCCAGCTCGTTACCCTGTTCCTTGCCGACATCCCCGCAAACGCGCTCGTCATTGCCCTTGCCGTGAGCTTCCTTCGAGTGGCGGCAGCCTTCCAGCTCGTCGACGGCGCGCAGGTCATCGGTGCCGGAATGCTGCGCGGGCTTCACGACACGCGCTGGCCGCTGCTGTTCGCTCTGTTCGGCTATTGGATCGTGGGCCTGGGCATCGGCAGCTGGCTTGCGTTCGGCCGTGACTGGCGCGGAGTCGGAATCTGGGTCGGACTCGCCAGCGGCCTGGCCGCTGTGGCGGTCCTGATGCTCGCCCGGTGGGTTCTGCGGAAGCGGCTCGGCCTGACGCGGCTCGCGCACGGCTAACAACAAAAGCCCTGAGACCCGTTGACAGATGAACGGATGGCAACCACATGCGCGCCAACGCTGGCACTCTCATACCAAGAGTGCCAACGGAAGAAGTTCAACAAGCTGATCAAAGAGGGTTCAACCTATGGGTTTCAGGCCGCTTCATGACCGCGTCCTCGTTCGCCGCGTCGAGGCTGAGGAGAAGAGCGCCGGCGGGATCATCATTCCCGATACGGCGAAGGAAAAGCCGCAGGAGGGCGAGGTCGTCGCCGTCGGCGCCGGCGCCAAGTCCGACGAGGGCAAGGTCACTCCGC
>JBKPKF010000232.1:0-1762 GCA_046730995.1 Pseudomonadota bacterium | reverse complement strand
GCCGACGCAGGATGTCGCCGTTCACGTCCGCGACTACACGCGGTTCACCAAGCTGCTGACAGTCGGTGCGCTGACGTGCCTGGTGATCGGCTTCTTCGTGCTGCTGATCCTGTAGCCAACTCACATAATGAAAATCGCGATTCTGAAGGAAGCGACAGCTGGCGAGACTCGCGTCGCCGCCATCCCCGAAACCGTCAGGAAGTTCGTCGCGTTCGGCGCCGAATTTGCGGTCGAGAAAGGCGCGGGCAACGGCGCCTCGATCTCCGACGCCGAATATGAGGCGGCGGGCGCTAAACTCGTAAGCCGTGCCGAAGCGCTCAATGGAGCGGGAATCGTCTTGTGCGTGAACGGCCCCGACGGGGCTTCGCTCAAGGGCGCCGAGACGGGCGCGCTGCTGGTCGGCGCGCTCGATCCGGCGCGGCGTCGCGATGC
Organism: Pseudomonadota bacterium; assembly: GCA_046730995.1. Classification (GTDB taxonomy): domain Bacteria; phylum Pseudomonadota; class Alphaproteobacteria; order Sphingomonadales; family Sphingomonadaceae; genus Sphingomicrobium. The sequence goes on along the minus strand of JBKPKF010000232.1, from coordinate 1,330 downwards.
GATCGACGGCTATGCATCGGCGGGCCTCGAGGCGCTGGCGATGGAATGGATGCCGCGGATCACCCGCGCCCAGTCGATGGACATTTTGTCGTCCCAGTCGAACCTCGCCGGTTACAAGGCCGTGGTCGACGCCGCCGCGGCCTATGGCCGGGCATTCCCAATGATGATGACCGCTGCCGGGACGGTCAGCCCGGCCAAGGTGTTCGTAATGGGCGTCGGGGTTGCCGGACTCCAGGCGATCGCGACGGCGAAGCGGCTCGGCGCGCAGGTCAGCGCGACCGACGTTCGCTCCGCGACGAAAGAGCAGATCCAGTCGCTGGGCGCGAAGCCCATCTTCGTCGAGAATATCGCTGGCATCGAAGGCGAGGGCGCGGGAGGCTACGCTTCTGAAATGTCGGAGGAATATCAGAAGGCTCAGGCCGAGCTGGTGTCCGGCCATATCGCCAAGCAGGATATCGTCATCACCACGGCCTTGATCCCTGGCCGTCCCGCTCCGCGGCTGATCAGCGATGCGCAGGTCGCGGCCATGCGGCCAGGAAGCGTGATCGTCGATTTGGCGGCGGATGCCGGCGGTAATGTCGAGGGCACGGTGCCGGGCGAGAGCATCGTGAAGCACGGAGTGACGATCATCGGCGCGTCCAACCTCGCCCGCAGCCTGGCCGCCGACGCATCCGCGCTGTTCGCCCGCAACCTCTACAATTTCCTCGCGGCCTTCTGGGATCAGGAGCAGCGGCGCCCCGTCCTTCCGGACGATGACGAAATCGTCAAAGGCATCCGCCTGACCCAGGACGGCAAGGTCGTTCACGAGCGGCTGACCGCCGCCTGACCCGGTGGCGGCGGCTTACGACATCCTGATCATCGGCGGCGGCATCGCCGGCCTGTCGGCTGCGGCTTCGCTCTCCGGTCACGCAAAGGTCGCGGTTCTCGAGGCCGAGGAGCAAATCGGCTTCCATTCGTCGGGTCGAAGCGCGACCATGCTCCATTACGCGCTTGGCGACCGCCTGGTCCGGGCGCTGACGCTCGCCAGCCGCGGTTTTTTCGATGACCCACCGGACGACTTCACCGAGGTCCCGATCGGCCGCTCAATGCCGGTTTTGATCCACGCCCGCGACGACGAGCGGCAGGAGCTGGACGCGCTCGAGGCCGATATTTCGCTGTTCGCCGAACTCGAACGCCTGGACGCCCGCGGTGTCCACGAGCTCTGCCCCTTGCTGAAGGATGATGCGGTCCACGGAATCGCCGACCGGCGCGGCATTCGCCTCGATCCGCATGCGTTGCTTCAGGGCAATCTGCGCCAGCTGCGCCGGGCCGGCGGAAAGCTTATCACGGG
>JBKPKF010000231.1:0-18871 GCA_046730995.1 Pseudomonadota bacterium | reverse complement strand
CATCGTTGGCGCGCGCATCTTCGAGCTCCGCTTCCATATGGCCCCAGACGGTTGAAGCGAGGGCTCCGCAGACATCCTCGCTCAGCCCCATGACCTTGCCGACCTCGCGGATCGCCGAGCGCGGGCGATAGTGGATCACGGTGGCCGCGATCCCCGCGCGCTCGCGGCCATATTTCTCGTAAATATGCTGGATCACCTCCTCGCGCCGCTCATGCTCGAAATCGACGTCGATGTCGGGCGGCTCGCGCCGCTCCTCGGAAATGAAGCGCTCGAACAGCAGGTCGCTGGTGGCCGGATCGACCGCGGTGATTCCGAGGCAGTAGCAGACCGCGCTGTTCGCAGCCGAGCCGCGCCCCTGGCAGAGGATCGGCGGGTCGAGCGACCGCGCATAAGCGACGATGTCGTGGACGGTCAGGAAATAGCGCGCGAAATCCAGGCGCTCGATGAGCGCAAGTTCGTGCTTCAGCTGCTTCAAGACCTTGCCGGAAATGCCATTGGGCCAGCGCTCGGCCGCGCCCGTCCAGGTCAGGACTTCCAGATATTGCTGCGGAGTCCGTCCGTCGGGCACGGTCTCTTTCGGATATTCGTAGCGGAGCTCGTCGAGGCTGAAATTGAGCGCATCGGCGAATTCGCGAGTCGCTTTAATCGCGTGGGGCCAGCGCTCGAACAGCCGCGCCATCTCGGCCGGAGATTTCAGATGCCGCTCGGCATTGGGGTTGAGCAAGAAACCGGCGGTCGCGATCGTCACTTTCTCGCGGATGCAGGTGACGACGTCCTGCAGCGGCCGGCGGTCGGGCGCATGGTAATGAACGTCGTTGGTCGCGAGGATGGTGCAGCTCTGCTTCTGCGCCAGCCGGTCGAGGCGCTCGATCCGCGCATTATCGTCGCCGCGATACAGCCAGCTCGCCGCGACATGACGGAGTGACGTCAAGGCCCCGCGAAGCCGCGGCAGCTCGGCCTCGAAGACGTCGAGGTCGTCATTGGGCCAGGCGATGAAGGCGATGCCGTCGCTATGCTCGGCGACGTCTTGCAACGACAGCTCGCACTCGCCTTTCTCGGCGCGCATCTTGCCGAGGCTCAAGAGCCGCGACAGCCGGCCGTAGCCGTCGCGGTCAATGGGGTAAGCGAGCAGGCTCGGTGCGTCGGTCAAATCGAGCCGGCAGCCGATCAGTGGTCTCAGTCCCGCGGTCATGCACGCGCTGTGCATCCTCACCACCCCGGCGAGCGTGTTGCGGTCGGCGATACCGATCGAATCCATGCCGAGCTCGAGCGCGGCGAGGGTCAATTCGATCGCGTCCGACGCCCCGCGCAGGAAGGAGAAGGGCGAGGTGACGCCGAGCTCGACATATGGCGCTCGTTCGACCGGAGGCGGCGGCATGTCCTTGCGCCGCACCAGCTTCAGGCGGGAGAAACCCACTTTCTCAGGCACTTTCCGTCACCCCCGCGAAAGCGGGGGTCCCGCTTCCTCTGCTACGGTTGAAGAAAAGCGGGATTCCCGCCTTTCGCGGGAATGACGAAGGGGGGACATCACCCGAACAATCCATGGATGAACCAGTTGGGCAGGCCCCCGCGGCCATCTCCCGCGAGGCCTTCGCGGTAGATCCAGTAGCGGCGGCCTTCGGCATCCTCGATCCGGTAATAATCGCGCAGACGGCTCGACGAGGGCTGCCGCCACCATTCCGGCGCGATCCGCTCCGGCCCTTCGGCGCGGGCGATGTCATGGACGGCGCGACGCCACACGAAGCGTCGCGGCATGCCTTCAGGAGTCGCATAAATGACGTCGATCGCTTCCGGCCGGTCGAGCAGATGCTCAGGCCTTGTCGTCATTGCGAGCGGAGCGAAGCAATCCAGTTTTTCTGGATCGCCACGTCGCTGCGCTCCTCGCGATGACGAAATTGCAGGGCGCCATCCACTCGCCCTTTCCGGCAAATGGCTTTCCTCCGGCCGCGGCTTGCGCACCGCCCGAGTCCCGAGCTTCACCGTCAGCCGATCGACCAGCCGCGCGATCTCTCGTTCGCCAGGCGGTTCCTCGATCAGGCTGTCCTGCGCCGAATCGAGGCCTTCGACCCAATCGGCCTGGAGCGCGAAGGCGTCGAAACCGAACTCCGGGTTCAGCGCTGCTGCCTTGTCGCTGAGCAGCCGCTGGAGATGCTTCGGCTCGCGGCTCGGGATCGCGGTTGCGACCGAGGCGACCGCGACGCTCCCGTCGACCCGGTAGCCGGTAAGCGATAGCAGCCGTGCGCCCAAGTGTCGCTCCTGCAGCTGGCGAACGAGACCGGGGATCAGCCGCTCGAGCGCTTGCCCTGCCGCTTCGGGATGGGTTGCTGGTTCTTCGAGCTTGAGTAAGGCCCGGGGCGGTGGATCGGTGGGCGCGGCGGTCAGCGGTTCGGGCTTGCGGCCGAGCATTCGGTCGAGCGCATCGACGACGCTTTCGACTCCCCGAAACCGTCTCGCGAGCGCCAGCCGCGGCATGGCGATGAGCGCACCGATGGTCTTGAGGCCCAGCCGTTCGAGTGTTCGCACCGTCTCCGGATCGAGGCGGAGGGCCGAGACCGGCAGCGGGGTCAGATCCTCGCCGCCGAAGTGACTTAGCGCCCAAGCCGCCGCGGCGGTGGGAGCGATTGCAACGCGCGCGGTGAGACCGATCCGAGCGAAGCGGCGCTCGATATCGCGGGCCAATCGCTTTTCGCCGCCGAACAGATGCGCCACTCCGGTGACGTCGAGCCTCAGTCCGTCGCCGTCGGCCTCGACCAAAGGCGACCAGCGGCCGGCCCAGCGCGCGAGCCGCTGCACCAACGCGCAATCGCCTTCCGGATCGGCGGGAACCGCGACCAGAGCCGGATCGAGCGCCCGGGCGTCGGTCAGTCGCGCACCGGGCCTCGCACCGCGCTCGGCGGCCGCTTTCGTGACGGCGTGAATCATGAAGCCGTGCGGGCCCTCGACGGTGAGGACGACGGGGCTGTCAGGCGGTAAGTCGGCGCCCTTCGCCCAGCGCTCGATCGCCAGGTGCGGCAACCAGATGAAAGCCACGCGCTTCATAGCTCAGGCTCCAGCGGCCCGGGGGCGTCCCACGTGCCCGGAACAGCTCGGCATCCCAAGCGGGCACTCCCGGCGCGCGATGGTCGAGGGGGTTCGTTAGCGAGGGCGCGCTCGCGATCCGCCAGCGCATCCGGGCGCCGCTCAAATTCGCGTGGCCGCCGAGGCGCACCAGCCAGCACGGCACCTCCGACCGCTCCGATGCGATCGCGAGCCGCCGGGTCGCGGTGAAATCGAGCGTTTTCGGATCGCCCCAGATTTCGCCGATGACGCAGGAGAGCGCCGAGCATCTTAAGCCCTCCTCCATCGCCCACAGCGCAGACCGGGCATCGCGCGCCTCGACGTGGATAAGGTCCTGGCTGGGGAGGCCGGGCGGATGGATTCGCCCCGATTCGAGGATGGACATGCGGTCCTGGACCCAGAGCAGGGGTTTCGAAGGGTCGACCTGCGCCAGCAGGAACCCGGCCCAGCCCCCATCGCGCGGGTGTGCGGCGAAGAGTTCGGAGAGAGTGGATCGATCGAGTTGGGGCAAGTGCCAATATTCCTGCGAAAGCAGGGGTCCAGACCGTCGAAGGCGTTGAACGCTGACGCGCGACTGGGCTCCTGCCTTCGCAGGAGCACAGTTTTCAGCCGGCGCGGAGCGCGCGGAGACAGCTCCGCCGGCGACCAGAGACAAGCCTCTTGCCACACGACTCACAACGTTTTCGTTCTACTTTTGTTCTTGTCTCGCGATTCGGGCCAAAGAGTCAATCCTGCGACTCGGGTGCGATCCCAAGCTCTTCCAGGAAAACGCTTATTTCCTGGGCCACATCGCGCGTCAGCCGGCCCGAAACACCGAATGCCATGTGCGTGCAGCGCATCTCGACCGCCTTGTCGCGCTCATGCTCCAGCCCACGGGCCGCCCGCGGCGCGACGATCCCATCCCGGCGCGACCAGATCGCGAGATGCGGTACCGGCGGCTTGTCGGTAACGCGCGGGATCGGCGGCTCGTCGACCTTGTGACCGGCTATCCACTCGTACAGCCGCCACACATTGTTCTGGTGCGGATCGCCCGAAAAAGGCGACCCCAGCGTGACGACTGCGCGCACCCGGTCCGGAGCTTCTCTTGCCAGCTCGCGCGCATAAACTCCGCCGAGACTCCAACCGACCACCAGCACGGGCTGGCCGCTCCCGATCTCGGCCAAACGCCGCCGGAGGTGGTCTACCGTCTCGGCCGTCGCGCCGCGATTGAAGCCCAGCTTCCAGCCGTGAACCCGCCAGCCGGCATCGGCGAGCGACTGCCGAAGCGCGAGCGTGGTTCGGTCGCTCGCGACCCAGCCCGGAATGACCAATGCCGGCGGCCCGTCCTCGGGACCGAGCGGACGTGCCCGTCTCAAGGTGCTCGCAATCCGCGGCACCAGCCACGCCGCTTCGGTCAATCGCCGCCAGTTGGGTGGCGGACGGTCGTCTCCTTCGAAACGATGCCTCAGAGAAACTCTCCGCCCATCAATTCCCGAAGCGCCTTCGGCAGCTTCACCCGGCCGTCGGCGGTCTGATGGTTCTCCAGCAGCGGCACCAGGATGCGCGGTGATGCGAGCGCCGTATTGTTGAGTGTGTGCGCGAACCGGACCTTGCCGTCGTTCGCACGATAACGGATGTTCGCCCGCCGTGCCTGCCAGTCATGCAAGGTCGAGCAACTGTGGGTCTCGCGATACTTGCCGAGACTGGGCACCCAGCTTTCGAGGTCGTTCATGCGATATTTGCCGAGGCCCATGTCGCCGGTCGACGTTTCGATCACCTGGTAGGGGATCTCCATCGCCTGGAGCAGCTCTTCGGCTAGCCGAAGCAGGGTCGCGTGCCATTCGGCGGATTGGGCTTCGTCCGCCTCGCAGATCACATATTGCTCGACCTTCACGAACTGATGCACCCGAAGCAGCCCGCGCACGTCCTTGCCCGCGCTCCCCGCTTCGCGGCGGAAGCAGGGCGAATAGCCCGCGTAGAGGATGGGAAGCTTGTCGGCCTCAATGATCTCGCCCGAATGCAGCGAGGTCAGGACCACCTCGGCGGTCCCCGCGAGCCACAAATCGTCGTTCGGAAGCTCGTACGTCTCCTCGCGGTGGCCGGGGAACTGGCCCTGGTTCAGGAAGGCTTGCTCGCGCGCGATCGCCGGTACCGTGATCGGCGTAAAATTGGCCGCCGCGATCCTGTCGAGCGCCCAGGCCATTAGCTTGGCTTCGAGCAGCGCCAGAGCGCCCTTGAGGCAATAGGTCCGGCTTCCCGCCACCTGCGTCACCCGCGACAAATCCGCCCAATCGTTCTTCTCGATCAGGGCGACATGGTCGAGCGGTTCGAAGTCGAACTTGGGCGGCGCGCCCTCGGTACGGATCACGGTATTGGAGGTCTCGTCGGGACCCACCGGCGCGCCCTCGTAGGGGATGCCGGGGAGCTGCAGCATCAGCGCGTTCAGCGCAGTCTCCTCGCCGGCGAGCTGCTCTTCGAGCGTGCTGACCCGAGCGCCGGCCTCCTTGGCCTTGCGGCCGAGCTCGGCTTTCTCCTCCGGCGCTGCTTTTGGAAATTGTGCGCTGATCGCATTGCGCTCGGCCCTAAGCGCTTCGACCTCGGTCTTGAGAGCGCGGATTTGCGTATCGAGCGCGAGCAGGTCGTCGAGGCTCAAAGCGACCCCCTTGTCGCGCATTGCGCGCTCGACCGTCTCGCGGTTCGACCTGACGAAATCCAGGGCCAGCATGCGCGTGTGCCTAGCGTAAGCTAGTCGAAGTGCAACCGCCGGTAGCGTGCCCGGAAGAAGAGCAAGGGGTCGAGACTCGCATCGAAGCTCGCCTTCACAACCCGGCCGACCAGGATGTGGTGGTCGCCGCCGTCATAGACCGCGAACCGTTCGCATTCGAACACGCAGAGCGATTCCTCGAGGATCGGGGCGCCCGCTTCCCCGCAGGACCAGGGCGTGTTGCCGAAGCGGTCTTCGACCCGCGTCGAGAAGGTGATCGAGGCGGGCTGCTGGCCCGTTTGGAGCACGTTGACCGCGAAGCTGGCTGCGCCAGTCAGGGGCGCGGATGCCGCCGCCTGTTTATGGAGGCAGACCAGCAGCAACGGCGGATCGAGCGACACCGAGGTGAAGCTGTTGACGGTGATCCCCGCGGGCTTTTGCGCATCGTCGAGGCAGGTGACGACCGTCACCCCGGTTGCGAAACAGCCCAGCGCGTCGCGCAGGGTGCGTGGGTCGTGCCCACTGCGATATTCGTGCCGGGTCGGCTGATCGGCCATGGGATGTCTATACCGCGCCCTGCCGGCATTGCGAGGAGCGTAGCGACGAAGCAATCCAGTTGCGCCGCTGGATTGCCACGGCCTCTTCGAGGCCTCGCAATGACGGCTAGAGCGCCAGCAACGCCTCCGGCGTGAGTGCCAGCACCTCGTCGATCGTTTTCTCGAGCGTTTCCGACACCAGGTAGCGCGGCTGGAAGGCGTCGTGCTTGTACGACGTGTTCACGGCTTTCTCGACCGAGAAAGGCAAGCGCTCGACCGCGTCGCTCTCCAGGCTGAAATGCGCCTCGCCGAAGCTCGAGGCGAGCCCGGCACCAAGGATCTTCAGCTCGCCATGCTCCCTGGCGAGGCCGAACTCGACGCTGTGCCAGTAAAGCCGCGCGGCCTTGTGCCCCTGACCGGCCGCGATTGCGGCGACGCCGAGTTCGCCGACATGCCGGGTCATCTCGGCATAATCGTGGTGCGCGAGCATCGGGATATGGCCGAACATGTCATGGAAGCAGTCGGGTTCTTCCAGATAGTCGAGCTCTTCGCGGGTGCGGATGAAATTGCCGACCGGAAATATGCGTGTCGCAAGCATGGCGAAGAAAATCTCGTCGGGGACCAGACCGGTGACCGCCACCGTCCGCCAGCCGGTGCGCGGCTCGAGAATGGCGTTCAATCCCTCCAGGTCGGGTACGCCCGGGTGCGAGAGGCGCAGGAGATCGATTCCGTCGAGGAAAGGCGTGACGACCCGAGTGCCCAGCAAATCCACCTGCCGTGCGAACAGCAGGTCCCACACGGCATGGTCGTCGACAGTGAAAGACTCCCATTCCTGCGGCACGACATAATCCTGCCAGCCGCAAGGCCGTTGCTTGGTGGCAGTAGCTCGGTGAAGCATTCGTTCGTCCTTCTCTCGGCAACAAAAAACCCGCCGCGGAGGCCGGGGCGGGTCGAGGTTGGTCGTCTGAACTACGCGCGCGTCAGCCGATCCCAACCTCGTCGGGATAATAATAAACGGCGCTGATCGTGCGGTCGGTCATTTCGCGTCTCTTATGAAAGCATAACGCTGAACATTCAATGTCGGGCCAATTCATTGATGGTTTCGGCGAGTTTCACGTCGCGATCCGTCACTACGCCGGCATCATGGCTGGTCAGCCGGAAATCGACGCGGTTCCAGACGCTGCTGAATTCTGGGTGATGATTGACCTTCTCGGCGTGCAGCGCGACGCGGGCGAGGAATCCGAACGCCTCGCTGAAGTCCTTGAACTTGAACGTGCGGAGCAGTGCCTTTCCGCCGTCCTCGAGAGTCCAGCCGTCCGGTATGTCCATGCCTGTGCTCCCTTGAAATGCCGTTCAGCCAGGAGCAGTTGGGCCGCAAAGGAGTCAAGACATGGCCACGGTCGAGGAACAGACCGCCACCGGGTTCGCCAACCCGATGGGCACCGACGGCTTCGAGTTCGTCGAATATACCGCGCCCGATCCCAAACTCCTGCGCGAGCTGTTCACTAAGATGGGCTTTCCCGCAGTCGCGACGCACAAGCGCAAGGACGTGACTCTCCACCGGCAGGGGGAGATCAACTTCATCATCAACGCCGAGCCCGGCAGCTACGCCGAGAGCTTCGCCCGCGATCACGGCCCGAGCGCCTGCGCGATGGCGTTTCGCGTGAGGGACGCGAAATTCGCGCATGAGCGGGCGATCAGCCTGGGAGCGACCTCGGTTCAGACCGACGTCGCGAAGGGCGAGATGGACATTCCGGCGATCGAGGGGATCGGCGGATCGCGCCTGTTCCTCGTCGATCATTATGGCGACAAAGGCTCGATCTACGACGTCGACTTCGACTTCTTCCCCGACGCGGCCGATCGGCTGAAGGAGCTCGACAGCCGTCTCACCTACATCGACCACCTGACCCACAATGTGAATCGCGGGCAGATGAGCGTCTGGGCCGGTTATTACGAACGGCTCTTCAATTTCCGCGAGATCCGCTACTTCGACATCGAGGGCAAGCAGACCGGGCTCTTTTCGAAGGCGATGACTTCGCCCGATGGGAAGATTCGAATCCCGCTGAACGAAAGCCAGGACGACAAGAGCCAGATCGAGGAGTTCCTGCGCGAATATAAAGGCGAGGGCATCCAGCACATCGCGCTCGGCACGTCGGACATTTACGAAGCCGTCGACATCCTTCGCCGGCGCGGGGTCGCGTTCCAGGACACGCCGGACACTTATTACGAGCTGGTCGACGAGCGGGTGAAGGGCCACGGCGAGCCGACCGCCGAGCTCGAGAAGCGCCGAATCCTGGTCGATGGCGCCCCGACCGAGGGCCAGGGCCTGCTGCTTCAGATCTTCACTCAGAACGTGATCGGCCCGATCTTCTTCGAGATCATCCAGCGCAAGGGCAACGAGGGCTTCGGCGAGGGCAATTTCAAGGCGCTGTTCGAATCGATCGAGCTTGATCAAATCCGGCGCGGTGTGATCTGAAGAATTTGCCGTCATTGCGAGCGAAGCGAGGCAATCCAGGCTGGATCGCCACGTCGCTTCGCTCCTCGCGATGACGAGGAGATGGAATGACCGACGCTTACATCTGCGACTACGTCCGCACCCCGATCGGGCGCTATGCCGGCGCGCTCTCGTCCGTCCGCGCTGACGATCTCGCCGCAATCCCGATCAAGGCGCTGATCGACCGCAATCCCAGTGTCGACTGGAGCGAGATTGACGACGTGATCCTCGGCTGCGCCAACCAGGCCGGCGAAGACAATCGCAACCTCGCGAGGATGGCCGGGCTGCTCGCCGGCCTTCCCGACAGCTCGGGCGGGGTAACGTTGAACCGTCTGTGTGGCTCGGGCCTCGACGCGGTGGCGATGGCCGCGCGAGCCATTCGGGGCGGCGAGTCCGACCTGATCATTGCCGGCGGATCGGAGAGCATGAGCCGGGCGCCGTTCGTCATGGCCAAAGCGACCAGCGCCTTCGACCGCAACGCCGAAATGTACGACACCACGATCGGCTGGCGCTTCGTCAATCCGAAGATGAAGGCCGCCTACGGCGACGACACCATGCCGAACACCGGCGAGAATGTCGCCCAGGAGTTCCAGGTCAGCCGGGAGGACCAGGACGCCTTCGCCCTGCGCAGCCAGGAGAAAGCGGCAAAGGCGCAAGCCAACGGTCGTCTCGCAGCTGAGATCGTCGCCGTCGGGATTCCCCAACGCAAGGGCGATCCCGTCATGGTCGATAAGGACGAGCACCCTCGCGCGACGACGATGGAAGCGCTTGCCGGCTTGAAGCCGATCGTGCGGCCCGACGGGACGGTGACCGCTGGCAATGCCAGCGGGGTCAACGACGGAGCTGCCGCGATCGTCATCGCCTCGGAGGAGGCCGCGAAACGCAACGGCCTGACGCCGCTCGCCCGGGTGATCGGCGCGGCCGTCGCCGGAGTCCCGCCGCGGATTATGGGCATCGGCCCGGCGCCCGCTTCGGTGAAGCTGATGACTCGCCTCGGGCTCAAGATCGACGACTTCAACGTGATCGAATTGAACGAAGCGTTCGCGGCGCAGGGCCTGGCCGTGCTCCGGCAGCTCGGAATCGCCGACGACGATCCCCGAGTGAATCCCAACGGTGGTGCGATCGCGCTCGGCCATCCGCTCGGAATGTCGGGCGCGCGCCTCGCGCTCACCGCGACCGAGGAGCTGCAGCGGATTGGCGGCAAGCTCGGCCTCGCCACCATGTGCATCGGGGTCGGCCAGGGAATCGCCCTCGCGCTCGAACGGGTGTAAACTGCCGCGATGGCCGAGGTGGCGGAAAAGGTGCTCGACAAGTCGGCGATCATGGCCGTGCTCGACCGTGTGCCCGATCCGGAAATCCCGGCCCTCACCATCACCGACCTCGGTATCGTCCGAGGGATCGCCGAAAACCCGCCGCGGGTGCTGGTCACCCCGACCTACACGGGCTGCCCTGCCACCGTCGCGATCGAGCAGATGATCCGCGCCGCGCTCGACGAGGCCGGTTTTTCAGACGTCCATATCGAGCGCGTGCTGTTTCCGGCCTGGACCACGGAGTGGATCAGCGATCGCGGAATGGAGCGGCTGAAGGCATTCGGCATCGCACCTCCAAATCCGTCAGCCACGGCGGAATGCCCCAGGTGCGGTTCGCCGGATACCGAGGAGGTCAGCCGGTTCGGCTCGACTCCGTGCAAAGCGCAGTGGCGCTGCAAATCCTGCCTGGAGCCGTTCGACCGGTTCAAGTGCCACTAGGCCAGGGCCTCACCACTCCGCGAAGCTGCCGTCGTGATTGCGGAAGATGGGGTTGCGCCAGCGGTGCCGATCCTTGTCCGCCTCGCGCACTGCCGCTTCGTCGATCTCGACCCCGAGCCCTGGCCCGTCGGGAACCGGCAGGTAGCCGCCTACCGGAGTCAGTGCTTCTTTGTTGGCGCAGAAATTGAGGAGGTCGTGCCCGCCGGTGTTGTAGTGGATCCCGAGGCTGATCTCCTGGATCGCATGGTTCGGAGTGCACGCCGCGATCTGCAGGCAAGCGCCCAGCGCCAGCGGCCCGAGCGGGCAGTGGGGGGCGACCGCCACATCGTACGCCTCGGCCATGGCGGCGATCTTTCGCACCTCGAGGATCCCGCCAGCGTGGCTGAGGTCAGGCTGGATGATATCGACCGCGCCCGCTTCGAAGAAGGGCTTGAAGTCCCACCGGCTGAAGAGCCGTTCGCCGAGCGCAATCGGGGTCGTGACCAGGGCGGCGATCTCGCGCAACCCTTCCGGGTTCTCGGACAGCAAAGGCTCCTCGATGAACAGCAGCCCCAGCGGCTCGACCGCCTTGGCCAGCTGCTTGGCGAGCGGCCGGTGGACCCGCCCGTGGAAGTCCAGCCCGACGTCCATTCCCTTCGCCTGGGCGGCTTCGACGCGCTTCACGACCGCGTCGAACTGCCTCGGAGTTCCGATCCACTCGAGGTCGGCGGTCGCGTTCATCTTGACGGCGGTGAAGCCCTGGTTGCGGCGAACTTCGGCGGCCTCCGCAATCTCATGCGGCCGGTCGCCTCCGATCCAGGCGTAGGAGCGGACCTTTTCGCGCACCTTCCCGCCGAGCATCTGCCACGCCGGCAGTCCCAGAGCTCGGCCCTTGAGGTCCCACAAGGCCTGCTCGAGCCCGGCAAGCGCCGACATCAGCACCGGCCCGCCCCGGTAGAAGCCTCCGCGGTAGCCGACTTGCCACATGTCCTCGATGTTGAACGGGTCGGCGCCGACGAAACGGTCGCGAAGGGCCTCGAACGCTCCGTCCACCGCCTCCGCCCAGCCTTCGAGGCTCGCCTCGCCCCAGCCGAACGCACCGTCCTCGGCTTCGACGCGCACGAACAGCCAGCGCGGCGGCGCGTAGAACGTCTCGATCCGCCCGATCTTGCGCTCGGTCACCCCTCGGCTTCCTTCGCCTGGGTCCCGCTCGCCCCGAAGTGGCGCCCGGCAGCATCGTCATATTCGTCTTCTGGATGATCGCTGATCTTCTTGATCGGCACGATCAGGCACACGCTTTGCGCCGGAAGCACGTTGCGCCAGTCGGCAATCAATTGCTTGTAGGCGCGCCCGACGTTGCGGATCTTGCGGTCCAGATCGAACAATCCGAGCGGGTTCACATTGCCGTTCTGCTCGCGAAGCGCGGTGTCCCAGTCGACTTGGTCGGTCAGCGAGTACCAGGTGAACCCCACGGTGGGGATTCCGACGTTCCTCAGGCGCAGGACGTTGGCCCATTCCTTCCACAGCCATTTGACGGCTTCATCGCCGTGCGGGCCTTCCCACAGGTTCGTTTCGGTGTGCATCACCGGCACTCGATAGCGGTTGTAATACTGGCGGGTGATCTCGGCGTAACCGAAGGTCTCGCCTGCCGCGACGGTGTGGCCGTCGGCGAACACGCGATGCTCGTTGAGCTGGTAATAATCGTTGCCGAGGATGCAGTGCTGCTTCAGCCGGTGCTCGAGGAACCAGCCATATTCCTCACGGGTCATGCCGTTGTCGATGAGGAATTCGTACATCCCGCTGTCGACCCGCCGCCCGTAATTCAGGTCGAGCGATAGGAACCGCATCTGGTTCAGGACTTCGGCCCGCCCGATCGAGGCAGGCGAGTCCGCATGATAATATTCCGAGCTCTCGCTCTGGATGAAGATTGCGTCGTGCCGGCGTTTGAGGATCTCGATCATCCCCATGATGTTGGCCTTGACGAGGTGCTTCAGCGCGGTGACGAATGAGCGGTCGTCCTTCTTCTGCTCGTTCCACCAGCCATATTTCGCGGAGAAGACCGCGCAGATGAACATCTCGTTGATCGGCGTGTAAAGCTGCACCCAGGGGAAGCGCTCGGCGAAGGCGCCGGCATAGTCCGCGAACAGGCGCGGGAAATCCGGGTTCTGGAAATTACCGAGCCAGTTCGGGACTCCGAAGTGACACAGGTCGACGATCGGAGTGATTTCGCGCCGCCTCAGTTCGGCGAAGGTGAGGTCCGCGAATTCCCAGTCGTATTTGTGCGGTCCGAGATAGCATTTGTGAAGCGGCGGGCCGTAGCGCAGGAAATTGATGCCGATTTCCTGGACGCAGTCGAAATCCTCGCGCCAACGCTCATAGTGGCCGCAGACCTCCATCTCGTCGACGCGGGTCTTGCCATGGTTGATGGTCGGGATGCTGTTCTCGATCCCCGTCGCGAACATGAAGTTGGCGATGGTTCGATCTCCTCACGACGTTCCGTGTCAGCCGGCGAATGCCCGCTCCGGAAGCCCCCGTACTCCCGGAACTAGCATAAACAACCCCCCAGCCTTTGGTTGCATAGCCAGCGTCTCCGAATCGAGGTCCCGGCTTGCCGACGTGATGTAGAGTCGATCGAAATCCGGCCCGCCGAACGCGCAGCTGGTCGGCCGTGACACAGGCAATTCCACGGTTTCAAGCCACTCGCCACGGTTGGAATAGCGCCTCACGCACCCGCCATCCCAGAAGGCGATCCATAGGCAGCCCTCGGAATCGACCGTCATTCCATCGGGGAAGCCATCGCCCTCTCCGAACTGGATAAGGGCCCGCCGGTTCACTGCCTTGCCGTCATCCATATCGAAAACGTACGTCACGCGCCGCGCGGAATCGTTGTGATACATGCGATCGCCCGACGGGCTGAAGGCGGGACCGTTCGTGACGTGGTAACCCTCGTCGACGGCGGTCCAATTCAATGTTTCGTCTAAGCAGTAAAGCGCCCCGGTCGCGGCCTTTTCCCGGTCGTCCATCGTTCCCGCCCAAAATCGCCCGCGCCGGTCGACCTTGCCGTCATTGAATCGATTGCCGGGGAGCTGTTCCTCGGGCCGGGCGAGAATATCGAAGCGCCCGGCTTGAAGATCGACTTCAGCGATGCCTTCGTCGGTCCCCGCAATGAATCCGCCGCTCTTTCTCGGGACAATGGATCCGACCCGAAGCGGCGTGGACCATTCGCTGAGCTTGCCGGACTTATCCAGGCGAAAGATTTTCCGGCCGTTGATGTCGACCCAATAAAGCGCCTGCTCTCGCTCGACCCAAACGGGCCCTTCGCCGAGCACGGCGCGGACGTCGGCAACGCACTGCGCGGTCGAATCGTTCGTCACTCGAGTTTCGATAAACGGTGAAAGCGAAAAGCTTAAGGAGCGAAGTCGCTTCAGCCGGTTTTTCGGCTATGGGCGAAGCGGCATGAAGTGGCCAGACGGGTTCATCGCGGTCGATTGGGGCACGACCAACCGGCGCGCCTACCGAATCGACAGTTCGGGCGAATGTCGTGACGAGTTCGAGGATTCGAAGGGCGTCCTGACGATCGCCTCGGGCGATTTCGGTGCCGCGGTTGCGGAGATTCGCCAGCGGCTCGGGGCTCATCCGATGCTTCTCGCCGGAATGATCGGGTCGAACCGCGGGTGGAAGGAAGCGCCCTACGTCCCTTGCCCGGCCGGACTCGACGAGCTTTCCGGAAGGCTCGTGTGGGCCGGTGCGACAGAAGCAATCGTCCCGGGCCTTTCGTACGCCGGCGATGATCGCGCCGACGTCATGCGCGGCGAGGAAGTGCAGTTGCTCGGCGCGGTTTCCGCCGGACTGGTCGACCCGAACGCGCTAGTCTGCCACCCGGGCACGCATAACAAATGGGCCCAACTCAACGGTGGGGCGATCCAGTCGTTTCGCACCGTCATGACCGGAGAGCTGTTCAGCCTTCTCAAGGATCATAGCATTCTGGGCGACCTGCTGAGCGGTGAGGTTGGGGCCAACGACACATTTCGCTCGGCCGTCCGTTTCTCTCTTCGCAATGACGCCCTTCCAGCCGAGCTGTTCGCCATTCGCGCCCGAGTCCTTCTTGGGCAGGCACGGAAGGAGGACGCCGCTTCTTATGCCAGCGGGCTGCTCATCGGCACCGACGTCCGCATCGGCCTGTCGCAATCGTCAGTCGAGGAGGTCGCCGTGATCGGGCGTCCCGAACTTACGCGGCTCTACGCCGCTGCAATTGCGGAGACGGGCAAGTCGGCGACCGAGCTGGATGGTGAGCGATGCTTCCTGTCCGGAATCGCCGAGATCGCGAAGAGGATTTCATGAGCGCAAGCGAACTCCTGCACCGCTACCTCGACGAATGTCCCCTCGTTGCGATTATTCGCGGTGTCACTCCGGATGATGCGGAAGCGACCGGTCAGGCGATTTACGATGCCGGTATCCGGATCATCGAGGTGCCATTGAACTCGCCCAATCCGATCGACAGCATTCATCGGCTAGCGAGCAAGTTCGGCGAATCGGCGCTCGTCGGTGGGGGCACGGTCCTGGACCCTGCCCAGGTGGGCGCCGTCCAGGCGGCCGGCGGAAGGCTCATCGTCTCACCCAATACGAACGTCGGGGTCATCGCCGTAACCTCATTGGCCGAAATGGTCTCTATGCCCGGCTATTTCACTCCGTCGGAGGCGTTCTCGGCGATCGGCGCGGGCGCGACGGCCCTCAAGCTGTTTCCGGCCGAAGCTGCGAGCCCCGCCGTGCTGAAGGCCCAACGCGCGGTCATTCCGACCGAAGTTCCAATCCTGGCCGTCGGGGGGATCAAGCCGGACAATTTGAAACCCTGGCTCGACGCCGGAGCCGACGGGTTCGGGCTTGGCGGCGGTCTATATCAGCCCGGCCAATCCGCCCCTGAGACTGCCGAAAAGGCCAGGGCCTACGTTGCCGCGGTGCGTCGATGAAGCCGATTCGGATCGCAATCCTCGGTTTCGGAAAGATCGCAGAGGATCAGCACCTGCCGTCCATCGCCGGAAATCCGCGTTTCGAGCTCGCGGCAACGTCGAGCCGCTCGGGTAACGGCCCCAAACCGGCATTCACCGACTGGCGCGAGCTGATCCCGAGCGTCGACGGCCTGCAGGCCGTCGCGATCACCACACCGCCCGGTCCGCGCTATGACATTGCGCGCGAGTGCATTCTCGCCGGACTGCACTGCCTGCTCGAAAAGCCGCCCACGGCCGGGCTCAGCGAAATCGCCGACCTCGACTGTCTCGCCCAGGCGCAACGAGTGACTCTCTACACCACTTGGCATGCGCAGCATCATGTCACTGTCGACGCCGCGGCCCGCGCGCTCGCCGGCAAGCGCGTCGCCAGGATGGAGATCGTGTGGCACGAAGATGTCCATAAGTGGCATCCTGGCCAAAAATGGATTTGGGATCCCGGCGGCTTCGGAGTGTTCGACCCGGGCATCAACGCCTTCTCGATCGCAACGAAGATCTTTCCGGGCAGCCTGTTCGTCCGCGACGCGCTGCTGAGCTTTCCGGAAAATGCGCAGACCCCAATCGCGGCCGAAGTCAATTTCTCCAGTCCTGAAGCCGACGGAGCGCTGACGGCCAGCCTCGACTGGCGGCGAAGCGAGGGCGAAGAATGGACGATCGAGATCGAGGCCGTAGACGGAACCAAAGTCCGGCTCGAAGAGGGGGGTGCGAAGCTTGTTTTGGGCGGCGATACCCAGATGGACGACGGACCCGGAGAATATCCCGACATCTACCGCCGTTTCGCCAGTCTCATCGACGAACGCCGCAGCCTCGTGGACGTCGCGCCGCTGCGCCTGGTTGCCGACAGCCTGCTCGCCGGCCGCCGGCAAAGCGTAGAGCCGGTAAGCATGTAAGAAGTTGTTGGAACGGCTTCGCGCGGTGCGCGTAATGATTTCGCCATGGAATCCGCGACAACCGAGCTGACCCGGTTTGACGAAGCCTTTGCGGGCAATCGCTTGCTGTCGACTTTATCGACCGGCGCCCGGGCGCTGATCGAGCCGTTCGGGACCATGATCGCCCTCAATACCGGCGATGTCGTCCTCAATCGGGGGAGTGATGTGCACGCCGCGCTTTTCCCGGTCGGCCCGACGATGATCTCAATGGCGGTTGAGCTTTCGAACGGCCGTTCGATCGAGGTCGCGATGATCGGCCGAAGAGGCGCAGTCGGAGGGATCATAAGCTGCGGCCATGCCCCCGCTTTCACGCGCGGAGAAGTTCTCGTCGGGGGCCCGGCCTTTCAACTCCCGATGCAGGCGCTCGAGGACGCGAAACACGACTCTCCTTTCATCGCCAACCTCTTCTGCCGCTTCTCCGACACGCTGCTGTCGCAAGTGATGCAGTCGGTTGCCTGCAACGCCTTTCATTCGATCCCGGAACGGGCGGCCAGGTGGCTTCTCCATGCGCAGGACCGCACCGGCGACCGGATCGAGCTCACCCAGCAGGCACTTGCCGGTCTCCTCGGGGTGCAGCGCACCACGGTGAATGCCGTAGTGCAGGGGCTTGAGCAGGAAGGGCTGATTTCAACCGGGCGAGGAGTGATCCGGCTGACCGATCGCGCAGGACTGATGCGCCGCTCGTGCGAATGTTATCAGCGGCTGGAGGATCATTTCGAGGCCGTGATCGGGGAGAGCGGCGCCGGAACGGATTAAAGCGAGAGCTTCCAGCGCAGGGTCTCACCTGTACCGAAGGGCACGAGGCCCTCGATCTCGTCCGGCACCTTCAGCTCAGAACGCTCGAGCGTTACCACCTCCTTGTTGATCGGCAAGCCGTAGAAGCTTGGGCCGTTCATTGAGGCGAAGCTTTCGAACCTTTCGAGCGCGCCTTCTTCCTCGAACACCTGGACGTAACTTTCGAGCGCGAACGGCGCGTTAAATAATCCGGCGCAGCCGCACGCTGATTCCTTCGCTTCGCGCGAATGCGGCGCGCTGTCCGTTCCAAGGAAAAACTTCACCGAGTCCGAGGTCGCCGCCTTGCGCACGGCGAGGCGGTGTTTCTCGCGCTTAGCGACCGGCAGGCAGTAAGCGTGGGGCCGCAAGCCTCCCGCGAAGATGGCGTTGCGGTTGATGATCAGATGCTGGGGCGTGACCGTCGCGGCGATATTGTCGCCCCCACTCTCGACGAACTGCGCCGCTTCCTCCGTGGTGATATGTTCGAAGACGATCTTCAGGGCCGGAAAGTCACGGATGGTGGGCTCAAGCACGCGATCGATGAACACCGCCTCACGGTCGAACAGGTCGACATCGGGATCGGTGACCTCGCCGTGGACGCAGAAGGCCATCCCGATTCGCTCCATCCGCTCCAGTACAGGATAGATCCGGCGGATGTCCGTCACTCCGCTGGAGCTATTGGTCGTCGCTCCGGCGGGATAGAGCTTGGCGGCGACCCAGACGCCCTCCTCGAACCCTCGTGCAATCTCGTCGGGGCTGGTGTCGTCGGTCAGGTAGCAGGTCATCAGCGGAGTGAAGCCGGGGCCCGCCGCGGCGACGATCCGATCGCGGTAAGCAGCCGCGGCCTCGACCGTGGTGATGGGCGGAACGAGGTTGGGCATGACGATCGCGCGCGCGAATTGACGCGCGGTGTATGGAGCGACCCGCTGCAGCATCTCCCCGTCGCGCAGGTGCACGTGCCAATCGTCGGGACGGCGGATGGTAATGCTTCCTACGCTCATGCACCTCCCACCCGTTCGGGCTGAACTTGTCGAAGCCCTGTCCTCCTTGCCCGAAGAAAAAGGCAGCCCTTCGACGGGCTCAGGGCGAACGGTTGTTGGAAAAACCGTTGGCCGCTCCCTAACTGATGATCATGGCCGCAACCACCCTCACCGACCGAGCTGTCATCCGAGTCTCCGGCGAGGACGTGCGGGGCTTCCTCCAGGGGATCGTCACAAATGACGTGGCCGGCGAGCTTCCGGTCTGGGCCGGACTTCTTACGCCCCAAGGGAAATGCCTGTTCGATTTTCTGGTGTGGAGTGATGGCGAGGGCCTCTTGCTCGATTGCGAAGCGGCCGCTGCCGAGGATTTGGTCAAACGCCTTTGCGTCTATCGCCTTCGGCGGCCGATCCGCATCGAGGTCGAACCTTCGGTCGCGGTCCACTGGTCGGCCGCCGGAGATGAAGGCGTGCCCGACCCCAGGCTGCCGGGGCTCGGCCGCCGATGGCTTGCCCGGGCCGCCGAACCGGCGAACGGCTGGCTCGAGCATCGCCTGCGCCTCGGCGTTACGGAAGGCCGCGCGGAGCTCGGCGATATCCTCTGGCTCGAATGCAATGCGATGGAGCTCGCGGGTGTCAGTTTCTCGAAGGGCTGCTTCGTCGGACAGGAAAACACCGCTCGGATGAACTG
>JBKPKF010000230.1:0-9472 GCA_046730995.1 Pseudomonadota bacterium | reverse complement strand
TGAGCTTGTCCCGAAAGCCGCTCGCCGAAGCCGGCGCCATCCACGCGTCGGTGTATCGCGATCTCAACGACAACGGTGTCCACGATCCTTCGGAGCCGTTCGAGAAAGGGGCCCTGATCACCACGGGGACCATCCAGGCGGAGCGCGGAACCGACGCGAATGGTTCGGTGGTCGTGGGCGGGCTTACGGCATTTGCGCCCATCGCGGTCGGGATCGATGCGAGCAGCCTTGAGGATCCCATGCTGGTCCCGAAGAAGGCCCTCCAGGTGGTCGTCCCGCGGCCTGGAGTTCCGGCCGAGGTCGAAATCGGCCTCGTCGGCGGCGGCGACATCGAAGGCGCGATCGTCAAGAGCGGTGGAGTCGGGTTCGAAGGCCTCGACATGGAGCTCGTCGACGGCGCCGGGAAGGTTGTCGCCACCACTCGCACCGACTTCGACGGCTTCTTCCTGTTCGAACGCGTTACCTACGGTAGCTATACGATCAGGATCACGAAGGATTCGGCCGCGGCAGCGAAGATCATTGCGGATGTTGGCCTGCATGCGACGGTCACTGCGGAAAAGACAATCGTCCGGCTCGGCGCGGTCCATGTCACCGCCACGCCCACGATCGCTTCAGCGGATCCAGGTCCACCGCCGCGCTGACAACGCGAGAGGAGCATGAAATCGGATGTGCCTCCGGCGCATGCTGATTTGCCGGTTCCCGCCCTGGGCCTCTCCGATGGTGCGGTCGAGAAGACTCGAACTTCCACGGCCTTTCGGCCACAGCGACCTCAACGCTGCGCGTCTACCAGTTCCGCCACGACCGCACGTCATGTTGATGAGCCGGACGCCGGGATTCCCGAGCTGCCGGCACTGGCAAGGCGCGGCCCCTAGCAAAGCGCCTTTACAGACGCAATGCCGCGCCGGTCGCCGCCCGATCCGTTCCATAAAGGGACGGATCTTAAGAGATTGTTTACCAATTCCCCGCGTGGGCGTTAGCGTGCGGCCATCATGTTCTTTTTGGTCGCCGCAGCACTTGTTTCAGCAGCGCCGCAGGCGCCACAGAACGCTTCGGCCGGCGCGAGAGCGCAGGCGCGGGCGACGATCCGGATAATCTCGGGCGTCCAGCTGCATTTCGGCGAGGACAGTTCGGCTCAAGACCTCTCGCCGCGCGACACGATCGTCCGCTCGGCCGACGGCGACAGCCAGCCGGCGAAGCTCATAGAGTTCCAATAAATTCAGGCCTTGGGCGGACCCAGGCTGATGGTCAGGCCCTCGGCGCCCGCCGGGACGTTCACTTCCGCGCTATTGAATGACGCGCTCGCGCCAGGCCCAAGCGTCGGGGTCGGCGGGGCGATGGTCCAGCGGTAGATGACCTTGCCCCCGTGATCGTACAATTGGGCATAGATCGGCGGAACAGGGTGGGCCTCCGCGGTCGGGTTGATCACGCGCCCGGCGACAGTCAGCAGCTGGTTGCCGCTCGCCAACTGCCTCAGCTCCATTTGCGGCGGATTCGACAGCTGTAGCGGAGTCGTGGTTTGGGTAAGCCCGATCCGCGACTTCCATTCGGCTGGAGCGAAAAACCAGAATGCCGCCGCCAGCGCAGCAACGATGACCAGCAGCAGCAGGAGAGTGACGACCGGCTTCCGGCGGCGCGGCTCGAGCTCATCCCGCGCTGCAAAAGGACTGAATTCGTCATCCTCCTGAATTTCGGGTTCGGGAGGGGCTCCATAATCCGCAGAGACCTCCCCGGGCGATGTACGCGAGATGAGTTCTTCGACGCGCGCTCCCTGGGGTGTCGCGACTTCGCTGCGCGCTCCCTGAAGCGTCGCTTCCTCGTAGGCCCGCTCCTCGGCCTCCGGGCCGGTGCTCGGCTCGATCATGGCCGCTTCGGCAAAGCTTTCGGGGCCGGTTTCCGCTTGATCCTCGTCGACTTCCGAAGCTTCCGCCATCTCCGCAGCGGCTTCAGCTTCTGGAAGCTCAGCTTCCGCTGAGGCCTCCGCCTCCGGCCCCAGCTCGAGCGCCGCGCTTTCCTCGGGATCCTGGTGCCAGCTGTGCTTGCAGGATGCGCAGCGGACCTGACGGCCCTGCGGCGGAATTGCGCCATCCTTCACCACATATTGCGTACCGCAATTGGGGCAGGTCAGGATCATGTCTTGCAATTGCCCTCTTCCGGGACGGTGTGCACAGGGTAAACAGGAATGCGCGCACATTGGCAAGGCGCGCGAGCGGAGAGGGAGCGGTTCTGGCACCGATCGCCGAATTCGACAGCGTTGGCTTGCGCTACGGGACTGGCGCGGAGGTGCTCCGCGACCTCGATCTCCGCCTGTCCAAGGGCAGTTTTTATTTCCTGACGGGCCCGTCGGGCGCCGGGAAAACGTCACTCTTGAAACTGCTCTACCTCGCCCAGCGGCCTACGCGGGGACGCGTCTCCCTCTTTGGCGAGGACCTGACCGGCGCGCCGCGCGATGCGATGCCCCAGTATCGGCGACGGATCGGGGTCGTTTTCCAGGACTTTCGCCTGATCCGCCACCTGTCGGCGTTCGACAATGTCGCGCTTCCGCTCAGGATCGCCGGAGCCAGCGAGGAATCGGTCGAAGGGCCTGTGCGGGAGATGCTGGCGTGGGTCGGCCTCGCCGATCGGGCCAGCGCGCGTCCGCCGACCTTGTCCGGGGGCGAGCAGCAGAGGGTCGCGATCGCCCGGGCTGTGATCAACCGGCCGGAACTCCTCGTCGCCGACGAACCGACCGGCAACGTCGATGCCGACATGGCCAAGCGCCTGCTTCACCTGTTCACGTCGCTGAACCGACTCGGCACGACCGTCGTCGTGGCCACCCACGACGTCGGATTGATTAGCGCCACCCCGGGCGCGCAGATGATCCGGCTTGAGACCGGTACCGTGCAGGATCCGACGGGCGCGCTGAAAAATCCGCCGCGGAATCAGCCGCGAGACTTGTCCTGATGTTCGCCTGGCTCTTCACCTCTCCGTCCGAGCGGCGGCTTCTCGGAAGCCGTCCGCTGAAGGGCCCGACCCCTTGGGTGATCGCCATTATGACGTTCGCGATCATGATCGTCGCCGCGGCGGGCCTAGCGCTTGCCGATACGGCGGCTCGAGTGGCCGCCGGCGCCGAAGCGCGCTTTTCGCTGCAAATCCCGGATGGCGAACGCAATTTAGGTGCGGTGCTCCAGGCCGTTCGGTCCACACCGGGTGTGACGAATGCCGAAGCGGTCCCCGAAAACGAAATGAGAAGGACGCTCGAGCGATGGCTCGGTCCCGCGGGAGCCTCGGCCGACCTGCCGGTGCCCGCCTTGATCACATTCAATGCTCAGCCTGGTGTCGATCTGCGCTCGCTCGAACGGCGCGTGGAAGCCGCCGCGCCGGGCGCAAAGCTGGTTGCCCACCGGGATGTCCTGGGGCCGCTCCTGCGCTCGCTGCAGTCGCTTCAATGGATCGCGCTCGCATTGGTCATCCTACTCGGTACGGCGTGCGCGGCTGCGGTGGTCCTTGCGGCTCGGGGCGCCCTCGACACGCATCGATTCACGATCGACGTCATGCATGGGATCGGCGCGACCGACATCCAGGTTACCCATCTGTTTGAGCGCAAGATCGCCATCGATGCGCTCGCCGGAAGCATGATCGGCGCGACCGCGGCGGCTGTGGTCCTTGGCCTGCTTGCCGCGGGCTCGTCCTTCGCCGGCGAGTTGATGGGCGGGGCGACCTTGGGAACGGCGGACCTCCTCATTCTGGCAGCGATCCCATTGGGGCTTACGGTGCTCGCGACCTGGGTCGCCCGTACAGCGGTCCTGGCAACCCTCCGGACGGATCTATGATCGCCCGCGCCGCGTCGCTGATCGCGCTCATTTACGCACTCGGCTTCCTGTTCTTCGCGCTGACGCTCGGGAAGCCGGCGGCGGCCGACGCTGCGCCAACGGAGGCGGCGATCGTGCTTACGGGTGGCAGCGGCCGTATCGAACATGCGATCGGCGTACTTCAGGATCATAAGGCGAGAAGACTCCTGGTGGCCGGAGCCGATCCGGCGGTGACCAAGGCCGATATCGCGCGGCGCGTCGGCGGCAACAGCCGGCGGCTGCTCGGCTGCTGCGTCGACCTCGGCAGCGAATCGGTCGACACGAGGTCGAATGCAGAAGAGGCCAGCCGGTGGCTCGCGAAATATCACTTCAGATCAGTGCGGCTGATCACGAGCGACTGGCACATGCGCCGCGCCCGCTATGAATTCCGCAAGATATTGGGAAACAAATACCGCATTGTGACCGATGCGGTCCGGTCGGAGCCGAGCTTCCTCACCCTTTTCAGCGAATATAATAAATATGTGCTTCGCCGCCTGGCCGTGTGGGCCGACATTTGATGGCGCTCGCCCGTTCGCTGCTGTTCGCCGCCATCTTCTACCCCGCCACGTTGATCTGGGTTCTGGCCGGCATCGTCGCGTCTGTGTTCGGCCAACGGCCGACGCGATCGGTCGTGCGGAGCTGGGCGGGCCTCCATTACTGGCTGACGAGGCATGTGCTCGGCATCAAGACGCGCCTCGACGGCGCGTTTCCGCCGGGACCGCAACTGATCGCCGTCAAGCACCAGTCGATGTACGAGACGCTGGAGATCGTGCGCCTGACCAATGTTCCGGCCGTGGTAATGAAGAAGGAACTGGCCGACATCCCCCTCTTCGGCTTCATGACCCGCCGATACGGAGTCATTGCGGTGGAACGTTCGGCGGGCGCCAAGGCGCTCCGCAATTTGGTCGCCGAAGGCAAGGCGGCGGTCGCGGCTGGCCGGCCGGTCGTCATTTTTCCGGAAGGGACTCGTGTCAGACCGGGCGAGCATCCGCCTTTGGGATCCGGCTTTGCGGGGCTGTACCGAGCGCTCGGCCTGCCGGTGGTCCCGGTGGCCGTCGACAGCGGACCACTTTGGGGCCGCAACCTGGTTCACCAAAGCGGGACGGTGACATTCAAAATCGGCGATATGATCCCGCCCGGCCTCGATCGCGCGGACGTGGAGGCACGGGTGCACGCCGGAATCAATGCATTGGAATTAGCTCCTCAGCCGCGCTCCTAGCTTCTCCGCAGCGACCACGATGCGGCCGGAAATCTCACCGATCTGCTCATCGGTGAAGCTTTTGTCCGACGGCTGGAGCGTGACCTCGAAAGCGAGCGACAATCCTTCGCGGGTTTCGAAACGGTCGAACAGGCGGACCGCGGTGATCGCGGCCTTGTCGGCACCGCGTATGGCGCGGAGCAGGTTTTCGGCAGGCAAATCGACGGGGACGATGAATGCGAAATCGCGGCTGACAGCTTGCAGGGCCGGCGGCGAATATGCGGGTCGCGCCCGGCTGCTCGATCGCGGCGCGGGGATCGCGTCGAGATAGATCTCGGCCGCGACCGCGCCGGCCGGAGCATCGAGACTCTTTTGCAGGCCGGGGTGCAGCTCACCAAAGGCGGCGACCACGGTCTTGGGTCCGAGCCGAAGCGTTGCCGATCGGCCCGGGTGCCATGTCGGACCGGCGTCAGTGAAGACCTGCAGATTGTCGACTGGCGCTCCCGCGGCCTGGAGCAAGGCAGCGACTTCAGCCTTGGCGTCGAATGGGCCAAAGGCTTGAGCCTTGCCCGATTGCCACTCGCGGCTCCGGTTCTCGCCGGCGAGCAGCAGCGTCAACGTCGGATGCTCCGCGTCGCCGAGATAGCGTCGCCCGACTTCGAACAACCGAACGCTCGTCGCGCCGCGGTCGAGGTTGCGGCGCGCCGCTGCGATCAGCCCGGGCAGGAGGGAAGGCCGCATGACCTTCATTTCCTCGCTGATCGGATTGGCGAGCCGCCACTCGGATCCACCGAACGCCGCGGCTTCTCCCTCCGAAATGAAGCTCCAAGTCACCGCTTCGTCCAAACCGCGTGCGGCCGCCGTGCGGCGGATTCGTCGCTCGACCAGCTGCGAGCGCGTGGCCGTCGGATGGGCGACCCCAGGCGCGCGGTCCAGCGGCGTCGACGGCACATTTTCATAGCCGGTGATCCGCGCGATCTCCTCGACCAGGTCGGCCTGGCCTTCGACGTCATGCCGCCATGTCGGAATTGTGATGCTGTTGCCGTCCACTCCGAAGCCAAGGCTCTGGAGGATTTCGCTCTGGCGCCGTTCGGCGACGTCGATTCCGCCGAGCGCTTTGGTCCGGCCGTAATCGAAGGTGATCGTTCGCTGCTCCGCGGGCGGTTCGCCGGCGCGGACCGTCTCGGATGCCTCGCCACCGCAAATGTCGAGAATCAGCCCAGTCAGGATCGCGAGACCCTCGTCGAGAAATGCGGGGTCGACACCGCGCTCGAAGCGGCTGCGAGCGTCACTGGTCAGGCCGAGCGCTTGGCCCGTGCGGGCGATCCGTTCCGGCGTGAAATATGCGACCTCGAGCATGACGTCGGTGGTCGCTTCGCCGACCCCAGAGTCCTCGCCGCCCATGATCCCGCCGATGTCGTGGACCTGCCTATCGTCGGCGATCACCGTCATGAAAGGCTCAAGCACATATTCCTTCTCGTTGAGCGCGAGCACCTTTTCGCCCGGCTTCGCAGCGCGCGCGTTCAGTCCACCACTGAGCTTGGCGATGTCGTAAGCGTGCGCCGGCCGGCCGTGCTCCAGCATCACGTAATTGGTGATGTCGACCAACGCGGAAATGGGCCGCTGGCCGGCCGCCTTCAGCCGCCGCTGCATCCAATCGGGCGAGGGTCCGTTCGTGAGGCCGCGAATGGCGCATCCGAAGAAGGCCGGGCAGCCATTTTGGTCCTCGATGCGGACCGGCACGGGGCAAGGGAAGGTGCCTTCGATCTGCGGCACCGCAAGCGGCTTCAGCCTGCCGATGCCCGCCGCGGCCAGATCGCGCGCGATTCCGCGAACCCCCATGCAGTCCTGCCGGTTGGGAGTGACGGCGACGTCGAACACGGGATCGTCGAGCCCGGCATATTCGATGAAGGCAACGCCGACCGGCGCGTCGTCGGGCAGTTCGATGATGCCGGTATGGTCGTCGCCGAGCTCGAGCTCACGCGACGAGCACATCATGCCGCGCGATTCCACGCCGCGGATCGCGGCGACCTTCAACATCAAGTCGCTGCCAGGGATGTAGGTGCCAGGTCCGCCGAACACACCGAGCATCCCGGCGTGCGCGTTGGGCGCCCCGCAGACGACCTGGATCGTCTCGCCTGTGCCGGCGTCGACGGTGAGCACCTGGAGCTTGTCGGCCTGCGGATGCTTTTCTGCCGTCAGCACCTTGGCCACGCGGAATGGTGCAAGCGCTTCGGCAGGGTTCGAAAGCTCTTCCACCTCCAGGCCGATTGCGGTCAACTTTTCGGCGATCTCGGACGCTGATGCATCGGTTTCGAGATGCTCTTTCAGCCACGAAAGGGAGAATTTCATGCGCCGACCCCGCCCGAGAGCGTCGGCACGTCGAGCGCTCGGAAGCCGTAGTGCTTCAACCAGCGGATATCACCGTCGAAAAAGGCCCTAAGGTCGTCCATTCCATATTTGAGCATCGCCAGTCGATCGATCCCGCAGCCGAAGGCGAAGCCCTGCCATTTCTCAGGGTCGAGGCCGCAATTGGCAATCACGCGGGGATGCACCATCCCCGAACCGAGCACCTCCATCCAGCCTTCCTGTCCGCCCACCACACGGCGGCCGTTCTCCATCGTGTACCCGACGTCGACTTCGGCCGACGGCTCGGTGAAGGGGAAGTAGCTTGGCCGCATCCTCAGCACGACATCGTCGCGTTCGAAGAAAGCCTTGAGGAAGGTCTCGAGCGTCCATTTCAAATGGCCGAGTGTGATGCCCTTGTCGATCACGAAGCCTTCGACCTGGTGGAACATCGGCGTGTGGGTCGCATCGCTGTCGGAGCGATACACGCGGCCCGGAGCGATCACGTAGATCGGAGCGCCCTGCTTCTCGCCCGCGCGAATCTGGACCGGCGAGGTATGAGTCCTGAGGACGAACGGTTCCTCCTCGGGCGTCCGCGGCTCGAGATAGAAGGTGTCCTGCATCGCCCGCGCCGGATGGAATTCGGGCATGTTGAGCGCGGTGAAATTATACCATTGGGTCTCGATCTCGGGACCCTCCGCCACTGAGAAGCCAAGGTCCGCGAAGATTTCCGCAAGCTCGTCCATCACCTGGCTGACGGGGTGGATCGAGCCGCTGGCGCTCTCCGTCGCCGGAAGCGACAGGTCGATCGTCTCGGTCGAAAGCCTGCGATCCAGCTCGGCACCCTCGAGCGCCGACTTGCGGCTCGCGATCGCTTCGGTGACTGCCTCGCGAAGCGCGTGGATTTTGGGCGCTTCAGCCGTGCGCGTGTCGGCGTCCATCGACCCCAATGATTTCAGCTTCGCCGTGATCTCGCCCGACTTGCCGAGCAGCGACACCCGCACGGAATCGAGCTCCTGCAGGTCCTTCGCCGCGGCGATCCGGTCGAGCATCGGGTCGGACATGCCGAGCGCCTTAGCCGGGGCCTCAAGCAAAATGCAAAGGCGTGCTACAGGAGCTCGATGAGCGACTGGCCAGAGCTCAGCGTCGAGCGCGATCACGAGACGCTATCCATCCTTCACCTGGCGGCCCAGATGCTGGGCAAGATCCGCGTCGCCCATGCGCCGTGGGTGAACCATGGTTGGCACGCCGCGCTCCAACCCAACGCGCGCGGCCTCGCCGCCTTACCGACCGCGGCGAGCGGCGGGCGGACCTTCACCCTGACGATCGACCTCTGCCGCCACGCAATGGTGCTGTGGGTCAGCGACGGGTCGCGCGAAGAGGTGCCGCTGAATGCTGGGAGCGTGGCGGCGCTCCATCGGCGGCTGATCCATATCCTCGATGAGCACGGGCTTCCCTCGGACTTCAACGGCACGCCGAGCGAGGTGGAGGGCGCGGTTCCATTCGTGGAGGACACGCAATCGCGGGATTACGATCGCGATTCGGCCGAACGGTTCCGGGCGGCGCTCGCCGCGATGCTGCCTGTGTTCGCGCAATTCCGCGCGGGTTTCTCAGGCAAAGCGAGCCCGGTGCATTTCTGGTGGGGCGCCTTCGACCTTGCGGTCAGCCGCTTTTCCGGACGGACCGCGCCGCAGCATCCGGGCGGAATGCCGGGCCTGCCCGACCGGATCGCTCGTGAGGCCTATAGCCATGAGGTGGCGAGCGGCGGTTTCTGGGCCGGCGGCGTAACGGCGGCCGAGCCCTTCTTTTACAGCTATACCTATCCCGAGCCGGACGGATATCGGGAGGCCAAGGTGGCGCATGGCCGCTTCGATGCGACCTTCGGCGAGTTCGTTCTGCCTTATGCCGAGGTGCGCGCCTCCGCCGACCCGCGGCGGATGCTCGGCGAGTTTCTGCAGTCGACTTACGAAGCGGGCGCTGACCTCGCTCAATGGGACCGCGCAGCGCTCGAGCGCGAACCGGTCGCGCCCTAACAAAAAGGGCGCCGCGGTTGCCCGGGCGCCCTTGTTGTTGGTTGTGGTGAAAGCTTAGGCAGCCTTCC
>JBKPKF010000229.1:0-1403 GCA_046730995.1 Pseudomonadota bacterium | reverse complement strand
CGGACCTAGGCGCGCGTCAACGTCACGAAACGGAAAGGGGGACGGCCGTCTTCGGCGGGATGATCCTCGGACCAAACTTCCGTCCAGGCGCCGGAATGGCGCGGGTCGGGTATCGACGTGTCGCCTTCGACATCCTCGAGCACTTCGGTGAGCTCGATCATATCGGCGAGCGGCAGGAACTGGGCGAACAGCTCGGCGCCGCCAATCACCGAGACGCGCTCGCCGGCAGCGAGCTGGAGCGCGGCCTCGAGATTATGCACAGTCTCGGCGCCGTCCCCGTGCCAGTCGCGATCACGGGTCACGACAATGTGGCGCCGTCCCGGCAAAATCCCGGGCAGGCTCTCGAAGGTCTTGCGGCCCATCACCATGACGCTTCCCATGGTCAGCGCCTTGAAGCGCTTGAGGTCGGCCGGAATATGCCACGGCAGCGTTCCGCCGCGGCCGATCACGCCATTTTGCGCGCGGGCGATAATGATGGTGATTGGCGGCCTTTCCATAGCGTTGCTTTGACGCCGGTAGCGGCGCGTGCCAAGCGCCGCGAGCGATGGACGCGGTTTCGCAGCTGATCTCCGCAGCCGAGCAGGCGCTCGGGCCCAAAGGCGTGATCACGGATGCGAGTGAGATCGAGCCGTGGGTGACGGACTGGCGCGGGCGCGTCCACGGAGCGTCGTCTGCCATCCTCGCGCCGGCCTCGACCGGGGAGGTGGCCGCGATCGTCCGGCTCGCGGCCCAGCATCGCGTTCCGCTGGTCCCGCAGGGCGGCAACACCGGTATGGTCGCCGGCGCGACCCCGGCCGCGGACGGTTCGGAGGTCCTTCTGTCGACGCGCCGGATGAACCGCCTCCGCTCGATCAGCGCCGAGAACCGGCTGGCAGTCGCTGAAGCCGGCGTTGTGCTCGCGACGCTCCACGAAGCAGCGAACGAGGTGGGGATGCGCTTTCCGCTCACGCTCGGCGCGCGCGGCAGCTGCACCGTCGGCGGACTGACGTCGACCAATGCCGGGGGAACGCAAGTGCTCAAGTTCGGGACGATGCGCTCGCTCATTGCGGGGGTCGAGGCGGTGCTTCCCGACGGCTCGATCCACGACGGCCTGACGGGCCTCAAGAAGGACAATCGCGGTTACAGCGTCGACCAGCTCCTGATCGGCGCCGAGGGAACGTTGGGCGTGATCACCGCGGCCGCCCTTCGGCTCGTTCCCGCCATCGCCGCGAGGGCTGTGGCATGGGCTGGCGTTGAAAGCCCGATGCGCGCGCTCGAAACACTCCGCTTCCTCGAAGCTCGGACGAACGCGATCGAAGGATTCGAACTCGTTCCGCGGGACTCGCTCGAGCTCGTGCTGAGACACATTCCGGGCACTCGTGCGCCCCTCGAAGGGAAGCACGAATGGAACGTGCTCGTCGAAG
>JBKPKF010000228.1:0-4345 GCA_046730995.1 Pseudomonadota bacterium | reverse complement strand
CGGAGCGCGTGCGCAATGAAACGGGCATCCTCCTCGACATCATCGAGCCGCAGGAGGAGGCACGCCTTGCCGTTCTCGGCTGCCACAAATTGCTCGAACCAGGCGACGGACCGGCCCTGATTTTCGATATCGGCGGCGGGTCGACCGAGCTTGTACTGGTCGAGCAAAGCGACAGCGGTCCGAAGATCCGCGCCTGGTGGAGCGCGCCCTGGGGCGTCGTGTCGCTGACCGAAAGTGAAGGGAAGGAAGCGCTCGAGGGTCCCGATCGCTTGAAGGCATACAAGCGGATGCGCGAGCGAGCGCGCCGCGCTTTTGCCAATTTCGCGGTCATGTTGCCGGAGCAAAAGGATGGGATCCGCCTGCTCGGCACCAGCGGCACGGTGACGACGCTCGCCAGCGTGCATCTCGCGCTTCCGTCCTATGACCGGCGCGCGGTCGATGGTTTGCACGTTCCGATCGAAGCCATGCAGAACATCAGCGCGATGATTGCCAGCATGGATTATGACGAACGGTCGGGCCTGCCCTGCATCGGCAACGAGCGCGCCGACCTGGTGGTCGCCGGTTGCGCGATTCTCGAAGCGATTATCGAGATTTGGCCGGCGAAGAACCTGGGGGTGGCGGACCGTGGAATCCGCGAGGGGATCCTGCGCTCTTTGATGGCTCGCGACGGCCATCAATTGTGAAGCGGCTGAAGACCGCCAAGGGTCGCAAAGTCTCATCCACCCGGTGGCTCGAACGCCAGTTGAACGATCCTTACGTCCGACGCGCCAAGGCCGAAAATTATCGCAGCCGCGCCGCCTACAAACTTTTGGAGCTCGACGAGAGGTTCGGCCTGTTGAAGGGCGTGAAAGCCGTCATCGACCTCGGAATCGCGCCCGGTGGCTGGAGCCAGGTGGTGCGGCGCAAGGCACCAAACGCAAACGTCGTCGGCATTGATCTCTTGCCCACCGATCCCATTGCAGGTGTGTCCATCCTGCAGATGGACTTCATGGATGAGCATGCGCCTGATCGGCTGAAGGAGGCGCTGGGCGGCTCTGCCGACCTGATTCTGTCGGACATGGCGGCAAATACGGTGGGTCATCAGCAAACCGATCATTTGAGGACGATGGCTCTGGTTGAGGCGGGCCTCGAGTTCGCGGCTGAAGTGCTTCGGCCGGGCGGCGCCTATGTCGCAAAGGTTCTTGCCGGGGGCGCCGAAAGCCAGCTCGTCGCCGATATGAAACGGCATTTCACCAGCGTGAAGCACGCCAAGCCGCCCGCCAGCCGCAAGGATTCGAGCGAGTGGTACGTCGTGGCGCAGGGATTCAAGGGCGCGTAGGCCAAGGTGGGGGTCAACAAAGATGCGCAAGAAAGACGGTTTTCTGGCGAAGCTCGGCCCGGGAGTCATCACCGGCGCGGCGGACGACGATCCCAGCGGTATCGGCACGCACAGCCAGATCGGGGCTCAATTCGGCTACGCTCTGTCGTGGACATTCACGCTGACGTTCCCGTTGCTCGCGGTGATCCAGTTCGTCGCGGCCGAGATTGGCCGGGTCAGCGGCCGCGGGATCGCCGCGAACGTCAGGCGGCACTACCCGAGGCCGCTGCTGTGGCTCGCCGTTCTGCTCCTGCTCGTGGCCAACGTGATCAACCTTGGCGCCGACCTCAATGCGATGGGCGCCTCCCTCCAAATGCTGATCGGCGGCAACATTTGGCTCTACACCGCGATTTTCGGGATCATCTCGATCCTGCTCGAAGTCTTCATGAACTACCACAGCTATGCTTCGGTCCTGAAATGGACGACCCTGTCGCTGTTTGCCTATGTCGGGGTTGCGGCGGTTGCCCACGTGCCTTGGGGTCAGGCGCTGAGGTCTCTGATTGTCCCGGAAATCGAGTGGACGCCGGCTTATGCGACGGGTTTCGTCGCTATCCTCGGCACGACCATCAGCCCCTACCTATTCTTCTGGCAGGCCGCTCAGGAGGTTGAAGAGGAGCGGCGGACGCATGCCAAGCCGCTGATGGTGTCGCCGAAGCGGGCCGGTCCGGAGTTAAAGCGCATCAGAAACGACACGTTGATTGGAATGGCGATCAGCACTGTGGTCTCCGTCGCAATCGTCTTTGCAACCGCCGCGACACTCAACGCACACGGCACGACCGACATCGAATCGGCCGCCCAGGCTGCCCAGGCATTGCGTCCGCTTGCGGGGGACTTGGCATTCGCCCTGTTCGCCATCGGCGTCATCGGGACCGGCTTGCTTGCAGTTCCGGTTCTAGCCGGTTCCGCCGCCTACGCGATCAGTGAAATGTTCGGACTCGAGCCAACGCTGGACGCCAAGGTACGGCGCGCGCGTGTGTTCTACGGAGTGATTGCCGCTACGACCCTGGCGGGAGCGGCGCTGACCTCGCTTGGTATCAACCCGATCAAGGCGCTCTATTGGACCGCCATCGTCAACGGCGTTCTCGCGGCGCCGTTGATGGCGATCATGATGCTCATCGTCCGTAACCCCAAGGCGATGGGCGAACTCACTCTGCCGCGGCTGCCAACAATCCTGGGCTGGGCGGCCACCGGCGTAATGGCAGTCGCTTCAATCCTGTTCTTCGCTTCGCTGTGAAGCTCAGCCCTTCTCGCGGGCGTCCGCTATCATCTTCTTTAGAGTGTCGTAGGCGACTGCGGAGTTCGTGACCCGGTTGCCGACGACGAACAAGGGCGTGCCGGTTGCACCGAGCTGGCCTGCGAGCTGGAAATTGCGCCGGAGCTCGGCGTCGACGGCAGGATCCTTGTTCGGCTGAGGCGAGATTCCGGCCGCATTCGAGGCAAGGGCGATGGTTTCGGGCGCCGGTCGCCCTACGGCCCACAAGGTGTCGTGGAATTTGGCGAACCGGCCGGCTTTCGACGCGGCCAGCGAGAGGCGGGCGGCGGTCACGCTGTTATCCCCAAGGATCGGCAGCTCGCGATAAACGACGCGCAGCCCCTTATCCTCCTGCAGCAGGCGATCCACCGCCGGGTTGCTCGCCTTGCAATAAGGGCAGGCGTAATCGAAGAATTCGACCAAGGTGACGTCGGGCTTCGAAGCGCCCTTCCAGGAACTTCCGAAGGGCGTCTCGAGCGCCGTTCGATTGGCTGCAAGGATCGGCGCAAACTGGGCGTCGCGCAGTGCTTGGTCGGTGTCCGGCAGGATCTGTGGGTCATGGAGCATGCCCTGGCGGACGATCCTGCTGGCGACGAACTGCGGCGTTGCGAAAACCAGGAGGGCCGCAGTCAAAAGCGAGCCGATCACTCCGCCAATGGCAGCCGTTCCGATGACACCAAGGCGCGCCGGCCCGTTCACACCCCCCGGCATGTCAAATCCGCCGGAGAGAGTTTGTCTAAACCTTTCGCGCCTCTCGTCATGAGCTTGTCGGTGTCATCGGTGGATCTTCTTTTTTTCTTATTCTCGAGCTCGGCTTTCGACGCCATAACGATGTCCTGGGCCCGGAGACAATCCGGAGTCCCTGGCCTGATCCCGGCAATCGCGACACGCGCGCTGACGATGGCCTGGCGAGGATTTCCCTCGAGGCTGTAGCGCTCCGCGCTTGCCAGCGAAGCGCGTGCCTGGTCGCCCTCCCGGTCGTAGATGATTCCCAGCTGGTACCAGGCGAACGGATCCTGGTTGTCGCGGTTGACCGCGGCTTTCAGGACCTGCTTCGCCTCGCCGAAATTTTTCGGGTTCTCGGTCGCGACCAGGGCATGGCCCAGCATCGCCGCGATAAGCGGCATGTCGCCCGAGCGCTGCGTCGCCTCGCGCAGCGGTGCAATCGCGTCAGCCGGTTTGCCGCCTTCGAGGAGGATCTGGCCCTTGAGTTCGAGGAAGAAGGGGTCGTGCGGATTGGTCGCGAGCAGGGCGTCCGCCTCGCTCACCGCTTTGTCCGGATATCCGCCAAGGTGATAGGCGTAGGCGCGGGCATAGTGGGCCGGAACGCTCTGGTCGCTCTCCGGATATTTGATGACCGCATGCTTCGGGTCGATGAAGCCAATGAGCTTGGCCTTGACCCGCTGGAAGCGGGCGTCCAGCGCGGCATCGACGGGCTTGTTCCACGCGGGATCGGCTTTGAATTTCTGCTGGAGAGCCTCAATGCGCTCCGTCGACAGCGGGTGGGTGCGGGCGTAGCTATCGGTATCGTAGATCGCGAGGCGATATTCCTGGTTCTGCAGCTTGTTGAAGAAGTCGAGCATGCCCTTGCCGCTGATGCCCGATTTCGAAAGATAGTTCGCTCCCGCTTGATCGGCCGAGCTCTCCTGGGCCCGGGTGAAGGCCAGGAACTTGCCGAGCGCGGCCTGCTGGCCGGCCATCATGATGCCCTGTCCGACATCGCCCCCGGCGCCGGC
>JBKPKF010000227.1:0-4404 GCA_046730995.1 Pseudomonadota bacterium | reverse complement strand
AGCCGCCTTGCCCAAATCCGATCCGAGCCTTCAGCGCTTCACCGGCAGATACATCAACGACAGCCCGTGGTGGGGTTCGGCGAGAGTCGTCGAACGCGGCGGAAAATTGTGGCTGGGCACCGAAACGCCGCTCAATCGCGTCGGAGCAAACTTGTGGCGCGTCGGCGAGGACAGTTGGTCGCCCGAGCGGGCGTCCTTCGCCGATTTCAGCGACGGACGCCCGCAGACCTTCATTTTCTCAGGCGAGAAGTTCCTGAGGCATGACGTCTAGCGTCACACCGTTTCAGGCTGTGTCTGCCGCAGCTTCTCGCTTTGCTTCATCCGCTCCTGGAATTGTTCGGGGGGAACGTCCTCGACGTGCGTCGCGATGCTCCACTTATGGCCGAACGGGTCCGTCAACGTCCCCATCCGGTCGCCCCAGAATTGGTCCTGGACCGGCATTTTCTCGGTTCCGCCGGCAGCGATGGCTTTCTTGAACGCGCTGTCGACGTCGTCCGTATAGATGATCAGCCCAAAGGTCGTTCCACCGCGCGATTTGGGACTGAGGTTGTCGAAATCGGGGAACTCGTCGTTCAGCATGAACCGGGTGTCGCCGATCTGAAGCTCGGCATGGCCGATCTTGTCGCCCATCGGCAGCCGCGACAGCTCCTTGGCTCCGAACGCCTGTTTGTAGAAATCGATCGCTCTGGCCGCATCGTCGACCGTCAGAATGACGTTCACGCTGCGAAATCCTTCCGGAATTGGATTGGGCATTGCACGCGCTCCTTTTGAGAGCCCCCGGCGACGCCTCTTTACTGCTGTGGCCGGAGTCGCTCCAAGGTCGCCGGTCGCGCCCTAGCCCCGGCTCGGCCCGCCCGCTAAGGGGCCGCGCATGGATGTCCTCGAAGCCCCCCAGATCACCCCCGAAACAGTAGCCGAGCACGGGCTCAGCGAAGACGAATATGCCCGCATCCTAAAGGCGTTGGGCCGCGAGCCGAACCTGCTGGAGCTCGGCATCTTCTCGGTCATGTGGTCCGAGCATTGCAGCTACAAGAGCTCCCGCGTTCACCTGAAGAAGCTGCCGACCTCCGCGCCGTGGGTGATCCAGGGCCCGGGAGAGAATGCGGGAGTGATCGACATCGGCGACGGCGAGGCGGCGATCTTCAAGATGGAGAGCCACAATCACCCGTCCTACATCGAACCCTATCAGGGTGCGGCGACGGGCGTCGGCGGGATCCTGCGCGACGTCTTTACTATGGGCGCGCGTCCAGTCGCGAACCTGAACGCGCTCCGGTTCGGCCGGCCCGATCACCCGAAGACGCGGCACCTGGTCGCGGGCGTGGTCGCCGGTATCGGCGGCTACGGCAATTGCGTCGGCGTCCCGACCGTCGGGGGCGAGGTCAATTTCGACGAGGCCTATGACGGCAACATCCTGGTTAACGCCATGACGGTCGGCGTCGCGAAGACCGACAAGATCTTCTACTCGGCGGCCGCGGGCGTCGGGAACCCGGTGGTCTATGTCGGCTCGAAGACCGGCCGCGACGGGATTCACGGCGCGACCATGGCATCCGCCGACTTCTCCGAGGACAGCGAGGAAAAGCGCCCGACGGTCCAGGTGGGCGACCCCTTCACCGAGAAATTGCTGATCGAAGCCTGCCTGGAGCTTATGGCGTCGGACGCGATCGTCGCGATCCAGGACATGGGCGCGGCGGGCCTCACCTCCTCGTCGGTCGAAATGGCGAGCAAGGGCGGGGTCGGAATCAAGCTCGACATGAACCAGGTACCGTGCCGCGAAGAGGGGATGACTCCCTACGAAATGATGCTCTCCGAGAGCCAGGAGCGCATGCTGATGGTGTTGAAGCCCGGCCGCGAGGCCGAGGCGGAGGCGATCTTTAGCAAGTGGGAGCTGGACTTCGCGGTGATTGGCGAGGTCACCGACACGCGCCACATGGTCCTCGAGTTCAACGGCGAGATCGTATGCGACATTCCGCTCGATCCGCTTGCCGACGAGGCGCCGCTGTACGAGCGGCCCTACGCGATCCCGAAGGCGCCCGAGCCGCTGATCGACATCCCGGAAAGCACCGACTTCGCCGCGGACCTGCTGAAGCTCATGGCCTCGCCGAACATCGCGAGCCGACGCTGGGTCTGGGAGCAATACGACCAGTCGGTCGGCGCAGACACGGTCCAGCGCCCGGGAGGCGACGCAGCGGTGGTGCGCGTGCATGGATCGAAGAAAGCGTTGGCGATCACCACCGACTGCACGCCGCGCTACTGCTATGCTGACCCGGTCGAGGGCGGGAAGCAGGCCGTCGCCGAGGCTTATCGCAACCTCTGCGCGGTGGGTGCCAGGCCGCTGGCGATCACCAACTGCCTCAACTTCGGCAACCCGCAGCGGGCCGAGGTCATGGGCCAGTTCGTCGGGTGCGTCGAAGGCATGGCCGAAGCTTGCAGGGCGCTCGACTTCCCGGTCGTGAGCGGCAACGTGAGCCTCTACAACGAGACCAAGAGCGAGGATGGCTCGAGCCTCGCGATCCTGCCGACGCCCGCGATCGGCGGTGTCGGCCTGCTCGTCGATTGGGAGAAGTCGGCGACGATTGGGTTCAAGGCCGCGGGTGAGACGCTCGTTTTGCTCGGGCATTCGACGGGGCACGTCGGGCAATCACTCTGGCTCGAAATCATTCATCAGCGCCGTGAGGGAACACCGCCGCCAGTCGACCTGGCCGTCGAGCGGCGTCTCGGAGAGCTGGCGCGGCAGCTGATCGGGGAAGGGCTGATTTCTGCCGCGCACGACGTTTCGGATGGCGGTCCGCTGGTCGCCATCGCTGAAATGGCGCTTGCCGGTTCGATGGGAATCAGGCTGACGCTTCCGAACGTGCCGAACCCTGCCGCAATCCTGTTCGGCGAAGATCAGGGTCGCATATTGGTGACCACGGATGACCCGGATGCAGTGATCGCCGGGGCGACCACGGCGAACATCTTCGCCGCCCCCATCGGAAAGACCGGCGGAGACACGATCGAGGTCGCAAACGTCAGCGTGGCTCTCGCCGACCTC
Organism: Pseudomonadota bacterium; assembly: GCA_046730995.1. GTDB lineage: Bacteria > Pseudomonadota > Alphaproteobacteria > Sphingomonadales > Sphingomonadaceae > Sphingomicrobium. The sequence continues at coordinate 1,373 of JBKPKF010000227.1, read as the reverse complement.
CGCGCCGCGCATGAGGGCTTCTTCCCCAAGCTGATGGGAGCCGACGCGGCACTCGCCTGATGACCACCGGCTATTCCGGAACGCCCCTCGCCAAGAAGCTGTCGCTGAAGGACGGCATGCGCGTGTGGTGCCATGGCATGCCGGACAGTGTCCGACGGGAGATTGCGGCGGAGGGGCTGGTCCTGGACCTACTCCATGAGGCCGAAGCCCCGATCGACGCTGCGCACATTTTCGTCACCGAGCGCGCCGACCTCGAAGCGAAGCTCCAGCAGCTGCTGCAGCTCCTCGATCCCGCGGGCATGATCTGGGTCAGCTGGCCGAAGAAAGCCTCGAAGGCTCCGACCGACATCACTGAAGGCGTCATCCGCAACGTCTGCCTGCCGATGGGCCTGGTCGACGTGAAGGTGTGCGCGGTCGATGCAACCTGGTCGGGTCTCAAACTGGTCGTTCGGCGGCAGAATCGCGACGTTCGCCCGCAGCCGGCTAGACCCGCATGAATTGAAACGGGGAGGAAACGGCCATGCTGAGACCCATTGCCTTCGCGACCGCTGTGTCAGGCGCGCTCGACATCTTGTTCGCCATGATCCTGACCATGACTATCGGAAAGGGCGACATTCCAAAGATGCTGCGGTTCGTCGCTTCCGGGCCGTTCCCCCAGGCTCCGGAATGGGGAGCGGCCGGCGCAGCGCTCGGCCTCGTCGTTCACTTCACCTTGATGGCGATCATGGCGACGATCTTCGTGCTCGCTGCCCGGCGGTTTCCCGACATGACCAGGAACCCGCTCAAATGGGGCGCGATCTACGGCCTCATTACCTATTTTGCGATGAACTGGATCGTCGTTCCGCTGCGTTTCGATGCACCGCTTCCACCCAAGCCGATCTCAATCGCCACGCAGCTGTTCGCCCATATCGTGCTGGTGGGAATTCCGTTCGCGCTGATCACGGCCCGGACGCTCGGCCAGGGCTTCGTGACGAAACGCGTACCCGCATAGTTGCGAACGCTTCGCATTAGCGCTACATTGCGGTCATGATCGTCTGCGTCTGCAATGCCATCACCGAAAAGGAAGTACGCGAGGCCGCGCGGAAAGGCGCACGCTCGCCCGAAGCCGCCTACGCCGAGTTCGACTGCGAGCCGCAATGCGGCTGCTGCCTAGATTATGCTCAGGAGATCATCGACGTGGAGATCGGCAAGCGCCCTCCCCTGCGTATCGTCGCCTGACTTGACCGGCGCGCGCGAGCGGCGCATCCGCCCCCAGCGACGCGACGGAGGCGGGAATGAAGGGCGACAAGAAGGTCCTCGAGCTGCTCAACGAAGCCCTGAAGAACGAGCTCACGGCGACCAACCAATATTGGCTCCATTACCGGTTGCTCGAC
>JBKPKF010000226.1:0-7154 GCA_046730995.1 Pseudomonadota bacterium | reverse complement strand
CTTCTAGAGGAGCCCGATGCGCCGGAAGCTGGTGCACTCGTCGCCCGCGAACACCAGATGGTCGAGGATCGCACAATCCAGGGCTTCGGCGGCGGATGCGAGGCGACGCGTCGCGCGGCAGTCCGAGTCGCTCGGCCGCGGATCGCCGCTCGGGTGATTGTGTGCGAGGAGGATTCCGGCGCTTCGATGTTCGGCAGCGTCGGCGATGATGTCGCGCAACGGGAAATTGGCGCCCGTTTCGTCGCCGTCGTGGCGCGAAACATGGACGCAGCAGGCCTTGTCGTCGACATGGGCCACCCACAGGCATTCCCGCTTTGGATCGGATTCCGCCAAACAACCTGCGAAAAAGGCTTTGGCGGCGGAGAGGCCGTCGAGCTGGAGCGGGTGTTCGGCACGCTGATACCGCATTGCGCCAGCCTATGCGCCCGCCGCGCCGCGGCCCACTCGAACCGCATCCGAAACGGCGCCAAATCGGAGATTTCAACCGATGCTTGGAGCGCGCCGCCGCTGAGTCTAGGATGCCCCAGCATGCGCCAATATCTCGACCTCATGCAGACCATCCTCGATCGCGGAGTCGCGCAGGAGGACCGGACCGGGACTGGCACCTTGTCGTGGTTCGGGGCGCAAATGCGCTTCGACCTTGGGGACGGCTTCCCATTGCTCACGACCAAGAAGCTCCACCTCCGCTCGATCATCGTGGAGCTGCTTTGGTTCCTGCGCGGCGACACCAACATCCAATGGCTGAAAGAACGTAACGTCCGCATCTGGGATGAATGGGCCGATGAGAGCGGCGATTTAGGTCCGGTTTACGGCAAGCAGTGGCGCGACTGGCAGTCGGCGGACGGCCGCCACATCGACCAGATCGCGAACCTGGTCGAGCTCATCAAGCGCGATCCTTATTCGCGGCGGCAGATCGTCACCGCCTGGAACCCCGGCGAAATCCACCGGATGGCGCTCGCCCCCTGCCACTGCCTGTTCCAGACCCAGGTCGCGGCCGGACGCCTCAATCTTCAACTCTACCAGCGCAGCGCCGACATTTTCCTCGGCGTGCCGTTCAACATTGCGAGCTACGCGCTGCTGACCCACATGTTGGCGCGCGAGTGTGGGCTCGAACCGGGTACGTTCGTGTGGACCGGGGGCGACTGCCACCTTTATTCGAACCACCTCGAACAGGCGCGGCTGCAACTCAGCCGCGAACCAAGGGCTCTTCCGAAGCTCGTGATCAAGGATCGCGGCCAAGGCCTGCTGGATTCCGAAGCCGACGACTTTGTCTTCGAAAACTACGACCCGCACCCGCACATTTCTGCGCCCGTCGCGGTCTGACCGCGCTTCGCCGATAACAATAGCCGTAGGTTCGATCGTGCCATGGAGCCGTTCTCGCGGCGCCGCGTTGGTGACGCCACAATATAGGAGAACAGACATGGTCCAGAAGGCTCTCATTGTCGTGCTCGTCGGCGCCGCGCTTGTGAGCGCAGCTTGCAATACCGTCCGAGGCGCCGCCAAAGACGTGAATTCGGTCGCAAACTGCACCGAGAATGCGATCAACGGCCAGAAGACCTGCTAACCATTCAGGCTCTGGACAATCAGCCGTTCGTAAGACCATGATCGTTCCACAGGTCAAACAAAGGGAGCGATCATGGTTCAGAAGGTTGCGGTCGTCATTTTGGTAGGGACGAGCCTCGTGCTCGCAGCGTGCAATACGGTTCGGGGAGCGGCCGCGGACGTCAATTCCGCGGCGACCTGCACCGAAAATGCAATTCATGGGGGCAATTGCTGATCTCCTAGTTCATCGCGCGACGACCAAAAAAATAGCCCCGCCGGTTTGCGCCGGCGGGGCTTTTTTTCGTCTTCAATACGCGATGACTATTCTTTCAAATAATCGCCCGCATCGGCGTCGAGGCCGTGGCCGGAGGGAGCGACCTCGCCGAGCGGATCGGCGTGGATCGCCGCTTCGGGCCCCTGCGCCAGCTCGGCGGCATGCTCTTCGGCGGCGCTGTTCGGAAGGATCAGCGATTCCTGGAGCTTGCGGTGAGCAGCACGCAGCGCGGTATCGCGCGCGGTCGCGGCAACGCGCAGCCGGTTCATTCCGGCACCCGTACCTGCCGGGATCAGCCGGCCGACAATCACGTTCTCCTTGAGGCCCTGCAAGGTGTCGGTCTTGCCCTGCACCGCCGCTTCGGTCAGCACCCGAGTCGTCTCCTGGAACGACGCCGCCGAGATGAAGCTGCGCGTCTGCAGGCTGGCCTTGGTGATGCCCAAGAGCACCGGCTTGCCTTCAGCCTTTTTCTGTTTCTTCTCGAGCTTGGCGTTGGTCTCGTCCATCTCGTCGCGGTCGACCTGCTCGCCGGCCAGCAGCGTGGTGTCGCCACCGTCGGTGATCTCAACCTTCTGGAGCATCTGGCGGACGATCACTTCGATATGCTTGTCGTTGATCTTCACGCCCTGCAGCCGGTAGACCTCCTGGATCTCGCTCACGAGATATTCCGCGAGCGCTTCCACTCCGAGTACCTCGAGGATGTCATGCGGATCGGGTGAGCCGCCGACGAGGTTGTCCCCGCGCTTCACGAAGTCGCCTTCCTGGACCTCGATCATCTTGGCCTTCGGCACCAGATACTCGACCGGCTCCGAACCGTCGTCGGGGACGATCGCGATCTTACGCTTGGCTTTATAGTCGCGCATGAAGGTGACCTTGCCGCTCACCTTGGCGATGATCGCATTTTCCTTGGGCTTGCGCGCCTCGAACAGCTCGGCAACGCGCGGCAGGCCGCCCGTAATGTCGCGCGTCCTTGCAGCTTCGCGAGGCATACGGGCGAGGACTTCGCCGGTTTCGACCTGCTGGCCGTCCTCGACCGCGACGATCGCGCCCGAAGCGAGGCGATAGACGCCGGCTTCCTTCGCCTTCGCGCCGGTCAGGGTAAGGCGCGGGTGGAGCGATTCCTTCTTGGACTTCGCCGCATCGTCCGTAACCACGCGCTGCGTGATTCCGGTCGACTCGTCGACCTGTTCGATCATGGTCCGGTTTTCAATGAGGTCCTGGTACTTCACGGTACCGGCTTTCTCGGTAATCACCGGGCTGAACGACGGGTCCCACTCGGCGATACGGTCGCCGCGGCTGACGATGTGGCCGCTCTCGCACAGCAAATGCGCGCCGTAAGGCACGCGGTGGGTAGAAAGCTCTCGCCCGTCCATGTCGAGGATCGCGATTTCGCCGGAACGTGACAGCGACAGGTGCCGGCCGCGCGGATCGACGATCGCCGGCATGTCGCGGAACTCGATCGTGCCGTCCACCGGGGACTCAAGGTTCGACTGCTCGTTGAGCTGCGCTGCGCCGCCGATGTGGAAGGTCCGCATCGTAAGCTGCGTACCGGGCTCGCCGATCGACTGGGCGGCAATGACGCCCACGGCCTCACCGATGTTGACCGGAGTACCGCGAGCGAGGTCGCGTCCGTAGCATTTGGCGCAGACACCCTGTTTGGATGCGCAGATCAGCGGGGAGCGGATCTTCACGCCCTGGACGCCGATCTCCTCGATCTTGGCCACCATGGCCTCGTCAAGCAGCTCACCCTCATTGATGAAGACGTCGCCGCTCTTCGGGTCGGCGATGTCCTCCGCCGTGGTGCGGCCGAGGATACGCTCGGCAAGCGACGCGATGGTCGCACCGCCCTGGACGATCGCGCGCATTTCAAGCGCTCGGTCCGTACCGCAATCCTCCTCGATGATAACGGCGTCCTGCGACACGTCGACGAGGCGGCGGGTGAGATAGCCCGAGTTCGCCGTCTTGAGCGCCGTGTCGGCGAGGCCCTTGCGGGCACCGTGGGTCGAGTTGAAATATTCGAGGACGGTGAGGCCCTCCTTGAAGTTCGAGATGATCGGAGTCTCGATGATCTCGCCTGACGGCTTGGCCATGAGGCCGCGCATGCCCGCCAGCTGCTTGATCTGGGCCTGCGAACCGCGGGCGCCCGAGTGGGCCATCATGTAGATCGAGTTCAGGTCCGCCTGGCGGCCGTTGGCCAGCTTGGGGGTCGCCGAGATTTCCTTCATCATCGCGGATGCGACCTGGTCACCGCAGCGCGACCAGGCGTCGATCACCTTGTTGTACTTTTCCTGCTGGGTGATGAGGCCGTCCTGGTACTGCTGCTCGTAATCCTTCACGAGCGCGCGGGTTTCCTCGACCAGTTTTACCTTGGCCTCCGGGATGACCATGTCGTCCTTGCCGAACGAGATTCCGGCCGCGAACGCGTGGCGGAAGCCGAGCTGCATGATGGCGTCCGCGAACAGCACCGTCTCTTTCTGGCCGGTGTGGCGATAGACGATGTCGATGACGTCGCCGATCTCCTTCTTGGTCAGGACTCGGTTGACCGTCTCGAAAGGCACCTTGTGGCTTTTCGGCAGCGTTTCAGCGAGCAGCATCCGGCCCGCAGTGGTCTCGAAACGCTTCATGTAGGCGTTGCCCTCCTCGTCCGTTTGGGGGACTCGGCTGACGATCTTGCTGTGAAGGGTCACCGCTCCGGCGGCAAGGGCTTGGTGGACCTCGGCCATGTCCGAAAGCAGCATTCCCTGACCCGGCTCATCCTCTTTCTCGAGGCTGAGGTAGTAGAGCCCGAGCACCATGTCCTGCGACGGAACGATGATCGGCTTGCCGTTCGCGGGCGATAGGATGTTGTTGGTCGACATCATGAGCACGCGCGCTTCCAGCTGGGCCTCGAGGCTCAGCGGGACGTGAACGGCCATCTGGTCGCCGTCGAAGTCGGCGTTGAAAGCGGCGCAAACCAGCGGGTGAAGCTGGATCGCTTTGCCCTCGATCAGAACCGGCTCGAAGGCCTGGATTCCAAGGCGGTGAAGCGTCGGGGCGCGATTCAAGAGCACCGGATGCTCGCGGATCACCTCGTCGAGGATGTCCCAGACTTCCTTGCGCTCCTTTTCGACCCACTTCTTCGCCTGCTTGAGGGTCATCGAGAGACCCTTGGCGTCGAGGCGCGAGTAAATGAACGGCTTGAACAGCTCCAGGGCCATCTTCTTGGGAAGGCCGCACTGGTGCAGCTTCAGCTCCGGACCGGTCACGATGACTGATCGGCCCGAATAGTCGACGCGCTTGCCGAGCAGGTTCTGGCGGAACCGGCCCTGCTTTCCCTTCAGCATGTCGCTGAGGGACTTTAGCGGACGCTTGTTGGCGCCGGTGATCGTGCGGCCTCGGCGGCCGTTGTCGAACAGCGCATCGACAGCCTCCTGAAGCATGCGCTTTTCGTTGCGGACGATGATGTCCGGGGCGCGCAGCTCCATCAGCCGCTTCAGGCGGTTGTTGCGGTTGATGACTCGACGATAGAGATCGTTGAGATCCGAGGTCGCGAAGCGGCCGCCGTCCAGCGGAACCAGCGGGCGAAGCTCGGGCGGAATGACCGGAACGACTTCCATGATCATCCACTCAGGCCGGTTACCGGACTCGAGGAAGCTCTCGACGACCTTAAGGCGCTTGATGATCTTCTTAGGCTTCAGCTCCGACTTAGTCTCGGCGAGCTCCTTCAGCAGTTGCTCTTTCTCCCCCGAGAGATCGAGGTCGATCAGCATCTGCTTGACGGCTTCCGCGCCGATCCCGGCCGAAAACGCATCCTCGCCATATTCGTCCTGCGCGGACAGGAGCTCATCCTCGGTCAGCAGCTGGTACTTCTCGAGTGCGGTGAGACCGGGCTCGATCACCACGTAGCTCTCGAAATAGAGGATCCGCTCGAGTTGCTTCAGCTGCATGTCGAGAAGCAGGCCGATGCGGCTCGGCAAGCTCTTCAGGAACCAGATGTGAGCGACCGGTGCCGCGAGCTCGATATGGCCCATGCGCTCGCGACGGACCTTCGAAACGGTGACCTCGACGCCGCACTTTTCGCAGACGATTCCTTTATATTTCATACGCTTGTACTTGCCGCACAAGCATTCGTAATCCTTGATCGGGCCGAAGATGCGCGCGCAAAACAGGCCGTCACGCTCGGGCTTGAACGTGCGGTAGTTGATCGTCTCCGGCTTCTTGATCTCGCCGAACGACCAGCTGCGGATCTTGTCGGGAGAGGCGATGCCGATCCGGATCTCGTCGAAGGTCTCCGGCTTGGCGATCGGATTGGCGAAGGGGGTCAGTTCGTTCATTCTTTTCAACTCCTGCCCCTCCCGTTCGGGGAGGGGTTGGGTGGCTATCTTGATTATTCGGCGGCGAGCGCGGTTCGGGCTTCGGCGTCTTCCTCGGACTCGATGCTTTCCAATTCGACCGACAGGCCGAGCGAGCGCATCTCCTTGACCAGCACGTTGAAGCTTTCCGGAATGCCGGCTTCAAACGTGTCGTCGCCCTTGACGATCGCTTCATAAACCTTGGTGCGGCCGATGACGTCGTCGGATTTCACCGTCAGCATCTCCTGGAGCGTGTAGGCGGCGCCGTAAGCCTGGAGCGCCCACACTTCCATTTCGCCGAAACGCTGTCCGCCGAACTGCGCCTTGCCGCCCAGCGGCTGCTGGGTGACGAGGCTATAGGGGCCGATCGAGCGCGCGTGGATCTTGTCGTCCACGAGGTGGTGGAGCTTCAGCATGTAGATGTAGCCCACCGTCACCTTGCGGTCGAACGGATTGCCGGTGCGGCCGTCGAACAAGGTGACCTGGCCCGACTCGTCGAGACCGGCTTTATCCAGCATCGCCGTCACGTCCGGCTCGCGAGCGCCGTCGAACACCGGAGTTCCCATCGGAATTCCGGCAGTGAGGTTCGACGCCAGCTCCATCAGTGCGTCGTCGTCACGCGCGTCGATGTCCTTGTTATAGGCATCGCCGTAGATGTCCTTGAGCTTGGCGCGGACCGCCTTGGCGTCCTTCCCCGTCAGCTCCTTGCCGCGCTCGTGGATTTCCTCGAGCATCGACTGGATCTGCTTGCCGAGGCCGCGCGCGGCCCAGCCGAGATGGGTCTCGAAAATCTGCCCCACGTTCATTCGGCTCGGCACGCCGAGCGGGTTCAAGACGATATCGACCGCGGTCCCGTCCTCGAGGAACGGCATGTCCTCCTGCGGCAGGATGCGGCTGATGACGCCCTTGTTTCCGTGGCGGCCGGCCATCTTGTCGCCCGGCTGGAGCTTGCGCTTCACCGCGACGAACACCTTGACCATCTTCAGCACGCCCGGCGGCAGCTCATC
>JBKPKF010000225.1:0-15497 GCA_046730995.1 Pseudomonadota bacterium | reverse complement strand
GTCCACGAGCTCTGCCCCTTGCTGAAGGATGATGCGGTCCACGGAATCGCCGACCGGCGCGGCATTCGCCTCGATCCGCATGCGTTGCTTCAGGGCAATCTGCGCCAGCTGCGCCGGGCCGGCGGAAAGCTTATCACGGATGCTCGCGCAGCGGTCATCCGGCGCTCGCAGGGCATTTGGGAAGTGGCGAGCGACACGGGCGAGACATTTTCCGCACCGTTCCTGGTAAACGCCGCCGGGTCTTGGGCCGACCACGTCGCGAAGCTCGCCGGTGTTCGCCCTCTCGGCTTCGAACCCAAGCGGCGGACGATCATTACCTTCGACGCGCCGCCCCGCACCTGCCTTGAGGGTCTGCCGTTCGCTAAGACTGTCGGCGACGAGCTTTACTTCGCGCCGGAGAGCGGCCGCCTGTTCGCCTCGCCCATGGACGAGGTGCCGAGCGACCCCTGCGATGCCCAGCCAGACGATTATGAAATCGCGCTTGCCGCATGGCGGATGGAAGAGCGGACCACGGTCAAGGTGGATCGGATCCACAGCAAATGGGCCGGCTTAAGGACCTTCGCGCCTGACCGGCATCCAGTTGCCGGCTTTGCACCCGAAGTGGAGGGTTTTTTCTGGCTGGCTGGGCAGGGCGGCTTCGGACTCCAAACGTCGCCCGCGATGTCCGCGATCGCCACTTCGCTGATTGCCGGGACGCCCTGGCCGGTCGCGGACGTCAGCGTGGAGCAGCTAAGCCCCTGCCGCTTCGCGTAAGGTGCACAGATCGGTCCAGCGCTCGGCAACGAGGTCGAAGAGCCGCTGCGTCTTCACCTCGACAGATGTGTTGAGCGATCCGCCTGCGGGATAGACGGTGTCGAAGGCCTGAAGGGAGATGTCGAGATAGACCGGCAGGGGACTCTTCAGGCCGAAGGGGCAGACCCCGCCGACCGGGTGACCGGTGAGTTCCAAGGTCTCCTCCGCTCCCAGCATGCGCGGCCTCGCCCCGAATTCGTCCTTGCACTTGCGATTGTCCAGGCGTGCGTCGCCCCGCGCGACGAGCAGGAAGAGGTGGTCGCCAGCTCGGACCGCGAGCGTTTTTGCAATCCGCCCAGGAGCAACGTTCAGAGCTTCGGCGGCCGTATTGACGGTGGCGGTCGTGCCTTCGACTTCGATGATCGGCAGATCGGGCGCGTTTCGAGCGATCCAGGCACGGACGGATTGAGCGCTCATTCGCCCACCAGGTGGAGCACGATCTCGCGTTCAGGCGTGTTGCGGCGGTGCTCGAACAGGAAAATGCCCTGCCACGTGCCCAGCGCCAGGTGGCCGTCCCGGACCGGAATGCTGAGCTGCGTGCTCGTCAGCGCGCTGCGAAGGTGCGCGGGCATGTCGTCCGGGCCTTCGTCGTCATGCTCGTAGCCGGCGTCTTCCGGCGCGATCCGCTCGAAATAATGTTCGAGGTCGCGCCGCGCGGCGGGGGCGGCATTTTCCTGGATCACCAGCGAGGCCGAGGTGTGGCGGCAAAAAATCGTCAAAAGGCCGTCCCGAATTCCACTTCCAGCCACCCATTTCGCGGCCGAATCCGTGAATTCGTGCAGCCCGGCGCGACTCGCGCGAATCGCCAGGATGTGACTCGACTGATGCAGCATTTGGCCCGGTTAGCGAAGCCAAAGCGACGGGGCCAGAGGGCTGAATTCGCGCCTCAGCTCGCGCAAAACAAAAGCGCCCGCCAAGCGGCGAGCGCTCAATAACGCGTTGATTTTACGACCCGAAATACCGGGCAGAAGTGACTTTTAGCCGCCGCTTCCGCCGCCGGCCCAGCCGCCGCCGATCAGCCAGCTCCAGAAGCCGCGAGTGGCTTTTGTCTTTTTCATTTCACGTCCCCTGCAAGCGAAATTGATTCGTCACATGCCGAGGACATTAACCTTAATCGATATGGTTAGCAAACAATTAACCATTGGCCCGCGAACGCGCTTCGATCGAGCAGACCCGAATTAGGATCGCCTTTTCGAAGCTTACGCCGCAGGCTTGAGGGTTTAATGCTTCAGGGGCAGCTCAGCCGCCGCTTCCCCCGCCAGCCCATCCACTTCCAATCAGCCAGTTCCAGAAACTCATTTGGGTTCCCCCATCGAAGACGATTCGGCGGGAAAACGTTAACCTTAAGAAATTTGGTTATCAAACGATCACTGGTACCAAATCTGGGCCAATTCCAAGAAAAATGCGGTTGTGATTTTCCGGAAATTCGCCGGTAATTCAGCGGCGGCTGCAGCCGCCCGCCGGCGCTTAAGCGACTTGGCGCTTGTGATCGGACGCGATGCGCTTGACCAGGCTTTCCAGGCTCATTGGCCGACCAATGGCAAATCCCTGGGCGACGTCGCATCCCATCTCGATCAGCAGGTCGAGAATATCGCGCTGCTCGACCCCCTCGGCGACGACCTTGCGCCCCAGCGAATGAGCAAGGCCGATCGTCGACTGTACCATCAGACGGTCCGAGCGGTTGTCGACCATCCCTTTGACAAAGCTCTGGTCGATCTTGATCTCATTCGCTGGGATTTTCTTAAGGTAATCGAGCGTCGATAGGCCCGTTCCGTAATCGTCGATCGAGATCCGCACTCCGAGCTCGCGCAATCGAGTGATCATCTCGAGGCTTTCGCCGCTGTCGGCGAGTGCCGCGGTCTCCGTCAGCTCTAGCGTAAGATGATGCGGTTCCAGACTGTGCCGAGCGAGTAGGGCCGCCACGCGCAGCGTGAATCCCTTATCGCTGAGAAGGCGCGCGGAGAGGTTCACCGCAATCTCGAAGTCCTGGTCACGCTTGTTGATCTCAGCGACCGCTCCAATCGCTTTCTCGAGGACGAAGTCGGTGAGTTTTCCAATGCGGTCATGCTGCTCAGCCGCGGCGACGAATTCGGAGGCGGCAATCGGCCCCTTCTCCGGATGGGTCCAGCGGGCCAGCGCCTCGGCTCCGACAATCCTATTCGTGGCGATGTCGAGCTTGGGCTGGTAGGCGACCCACACTTCGCCGCGGTCGATCGCGGAATCGAGCTCGCTGAGGATCGACAGCTTCCAGGACGCTTCCTCCAGGCTTTCCGGGTCGTGGAATTTCCACTTGAGGCCGTCGTGTGCTGCTTCTTCCGCTGCTACCAGCGCGCTCGCGAGGCGGTTGGGAAGCGATCGGCTGCTGCCGACCTCAACCCCGAACGCTACGGACAGATCGATGGACAAGCCCGCGATCCGCGCCGGATTGCGGAACAACGAATAGAGCGCGTCGAGATGGTTTCCGAACGGCGCACGCGATTCTTCGAACCACGCGAAGATTCCTCCGTCGCCCTGGTAGAGCGTTCGATTCGGGGCGCCGACTGAAAGGCGCGAAACGATCTGATCGATCAGTTGCCTCTCGCTGTTCGGCGGAAGTGTGGCGACTATCTCTTCGTAATTGAGAATTCGGGCAGCGATCAGGGACTGCTTCTTGCCGTCGCGATTGTCGCGGAGGGCGTTGAGATTGGGCAGGTTGGAGATGGGATTGACCAAACCCTGCATGCGATACCTGCGCCAACCAAGCGCGCTCGCAATGACGATGATCACGAATAGGCCCGGCGTGACATCGAAAGAGATGTCGTACATTTCGGGCAGCGTCGGCCCAAACAGCACCGCGATTGCCGTCGTACCAAGTATCAGGACCTGTTGCCGACCGTCGCGCCGCCATAGTGCAAAAGCTCCCGCTGCCAGCGCAATGACGAAGAGCGGAATCCAGCCGAGGTTGACGGGCCGCCCGTCCTTCAACGTTTCGGCGCCAATCACGTGGACATAGGCTCCGGCCATCCGTCCAGTGCCTGGGACGAAGAACTGATCGCCGATCTCCTCGCTGGCGGTTCCGATCACCACGTCCTTCCCTGAAATCATCCGGCGATCGAAGGTCCCATCCAATATGCGCATTGCCGAGACGCTAGGGATGGACTTTGGATCGAGCGAATAATCGGGCGCGAAGGTCGCGTTTGGACTTCCGGCGCGTCCGGAAAGGAGCGACGAAAAGGATGGAATGACGCGCGCGTCGACCGTCGCCGCGTAGGGGATTTCCGTTATCGCCTGCTGGAAATCGTAGCGCCAGCTGATGGTGCCCAGTCCTTGGGCGGCATTAGCAAGCTCTGGCAACGGCATTCCAAGCTGCGCCGTCCCGGCGTTCGGTCCGGAGCGCGTGCGAACGGCAAGAGTCACTCGTCCGGACCGCTTCAGCGCCTCCGCGAGCGCTTGGTCATCCTCCGGATTGGTTGCGCCGAAGAAGCTGATGTCGAAGAAGATTCGCTTGGCACCGGCTTGCGTCAGCTGGTCGGTGAGTTGAGCATGATAACGACGCGGCCAAGGCCAGCGGCCGATCTTGCGCAAGGACTGATTGTCGATATTGACGAGCACGATGTCGCTGCTCGCCTTGTGCCAGTGGAGGCTGTTTCGCGCGATCCGAAGCGTGCCTTCCGCGATCTCGCCGAAAGCGATTAAGCCGAAGATCAGGCCGGCTACCGCCGTCCACAGCAGCAGTTTCCACGGCCGCTTTTCGGTCCTGACTTTCGGGCGCTTCGACACGGAGCGCTCTTCCTCCCCAATTGCGCGTTACGCATGCGCGCGAAAAGGTTAGGAAATCGCTAACTGCTTTCTAATTAACGGCGCGGCGGCACTCGACAGCCTTGGATCGACCCGCCACAAAAGCCGCCACTCGCGGGGAAGGTTCATGGACTTCATTTCCATCCTGTCGGTTTTCGTGCTCGCCTGTTTCGTCGGCTATTATGTCGTCTGGTCTGTGACGCCGGCGCTGCACACGCCTCTGATGAGCGTGACGAACGCCATTTCCTCCGTGATCGTGGTCGGCGCCCTGATCGCTGCCGCCGCCGGAGGCAGTCCCAGCTCGAAATGGCTCGGCCTGGTCGCCGTCGCGCTTGCCAGCGTGAACATCTTCGGCGGCTTCGCTGTCACGGCGCGGATGCTCGCCATGTACAAGAAGCGGGAGCGCTGAGCGTGAGCGTTTCGGGGGAATTGCCCCATACCGACCACATCGTTTCGCTCGGCCAATCCTGGGTGCTGCTCGCATATCTGATTTCGGGCGTCTGCTTCATCCTCGCGTTGAGAGGGCTCTCAAGCCCGACCAGCAGCCGCCGGGGCAATTACATCGGCATGGTCGGCATGGCGATTGCCGTCGGTACGACGCTCGCAGTCCATCAAGTCGCGTCGATTGCCGAGATCTTGGGGGCGATGCTCATCGGCGGAGGCGCCGGACTAGTCACAGCTCGCAAAATTCAGATGACCGCGATGCCCCAGCTGGTGGCGGCCTTCCATAGCCTCGTCGGCATGGCGGCGGTCCTGGTCGGCGCGGCAGCCTTTCTGAACCCCGACGCCTTCGGCATCTCGACCGGTGAAATCGCGAAGACTATCTATTTCGGCGGCGGCGCCCTTGCTCGAATCCTCGAGGTCGGGCCTTCCGCTGTCATCAACCCCGTGAGCCGGGTCGAGATGGGCCTCGGTGTCGCCATCGGCGCAATCACCTTCTCGGGCTCGGTGATCGCCTTCCTGAAGCTCAACGGCAACATGTCGGGCAAACCCATCCTCCTCCCGCTCCGGCATGTCATCAACCTCGGGACCCTTGCCGCGATCCTGGGCCTGATCGCCTACTTCACCCAAGACCAGGCGCCATGGGTGTTCTTCACCATCGCCGGCCTGAGCTTCGCGATCGGTTTCCTGCTGATCATCCCGATCGGCGGCGCGGACATGCCGGTCGTGATCTCGATGCTGAACAGCTATTCGGGCTGGGCCGCGGCGGCGATGGGCTTCACCCTTCACAACAGCGCGATGATCATCACCGGCGCGCTCGTGGGAAGCTCGGGCGCGATCCTCAGCTATATCATGTGCCGGGCGATGAACCGCAGCTTCATCTCGGTCATCGCGGGCGGCTTCGGAGGGGAGGCCGTGAGCGGGGCAGGGGCTGCGGCGATCGACCGGCCCTACAAACGCGGATCGGCCGAGGATGCAGCCTTCCTCATGGCCCAGGCCGACCAGGTAATCATCGTCCCCGGCTACGGAATGGCGGTCAGCCAGGCGCAGCATGCGTTGCGCGAAATGGCCGACCAGCTGAAGGCGAAGGGCGTTCGCGTCAAATATGCAATTCATCCCGTCGCCGGGCGAATGCCGGGACACATGAACGTGCTTCTGGCCGAGGCGAACGTGCCCTATGACGAAGTATTCGAGCTTGAGGATATCAACAGCGAGTTCGCCCAGACCGACGTCGCCTTCGTGATCGGCGCCAATGACGTGACCAACCCGGCGGCCAAAACCGACAAGAGTTCGCCGATCTACGGGATGCCGGTACTGGACGTCGAAAAGGCGCGGACCGTGCTCTTCGTGAAGCGGTCGATGGGCGGCGTCGGCTATGCCGGCGTCGACAACGAGCTGTTCTACCGCGACAATACGATGATGCTGCTCGCCGACGCCAAGAAAATGGTCGAGGAAATCGTAAAGTCACTCGGCTGAACGTTTCCGGCAACTCAATTAATTTATCATTAAATCAGACGTTTAGGCCTTGCCACTTATGCTGCGCTTGGTTGAAAACGTCGGTTAACCGGCGCGATTCCATCGGCCGGTCGCGGGAGGGTGCGACTTGCGGAAGCTCGGAATCATCGGGGGAATGGGCTGGTCATCGACCGGTCTCTATTACGAACATATCAACCGCGGCATCGCGCAGCGTCTGGGCGGGCTTCACAGCGCGCTTCTCGCTCTTGAAAGTGCCGACTTCGCGGAAATCGCCGCGATGGAGCTCGCCGGGGACTGGGACGGAATCGCGAAGGTTACGATCGATGCCGCGAAAAGGCTGGAAGCCGGGGGCGTGGAAGGGCTGCTCATCGCCTGCAATACCGTCCACAAGTCCTATGACGCCGTGGCCGCTAACGTCGGCATTCCAGTCCTCCACATTGCGGACGCGGTGGCCGACCGCCTCGTCGCCGACGGGCGCAGCCGCGTGGCTTTGTTGGGCTCGCGTTTCACCATGACTGAAGGCTTCGTTCGGGATCGGATCGAGCGGCGCGGCATCACGCTCGTGCCAATCAACCACGAATGGATGGAGGAGGTTGACCGGATCATTTTCGATGAACTCGCCGCAGGGCGGGTCGTTCGCGACAGCCAGCGTAAGCTCAAAACGCTCATCACCGAGCTGGCCAAGCAGAAGGTGCAGGCAGTGGTGCTCGGCTGCACCGAGCTGGTGCTTGCCGTCGACGTCAGGGCGAATGTCATCCCAGTCTATGACACGACGGCGATCCATGCCCGAATGGCGGTCGAGTGGATGCTTGCCGAAGAGGAGATCGCGCGCGCTGCGGCCTGACCCCTCGCGCAGGCTTTCGCTAGCGCTTATCTCGTCTGTGTGAGCAAGGCCGACCGCCCCGATTTTCCAGGAGCCGCGGACCGCTTCAATGAGGAGCGGGCGACTTATGCTGTCCAAGGCTCGGACCAACCGGACCTCGAGAAGGGCGTCGCCGCGATCCGCGAGGTGTGGAAGACTCTGCCGCGGCGTCCGGGCGTCTATCGTATGCACGACAGCCGCGGGGACGTGCTTTACGTCGGTAAAGCGCGGGTACTGCGGAACCGGGTAACCAGCTACACCCAGGTCAACAAGCTGCCCAAGCGGCTGCAGCGGATGGTCGCCCAGACCCGCTCGATGACCATCGTCACCACGCGCACCGAGGCCGAGGCGCTGCTGCTCGAAGCGCAGCTGATCAAGCGTTTCCGTCCGGCCTACAACGTGCTGCTCCGCGACGACAAAAGCTTCCCGTTCATCATGCTCCGCGAGGATCACGCCTTCCCCCGGATCCAGAAGCATCGGGGCGCTCGCCGGGTCAAAAAGGCGCACTATTACGGACCGTTCGCGAGCGCCGGATCGGTCACCCGAACTCTCAATGCGCTTCAGAAGCTCTTCCTGCTAAGAAGCTGTTCGGACAGCTTTTTCGAGAACCGCTCGAGGCCGTGCCTGCTTTACCAAATCAAACGCTGCTCGGCGCCGTGCGTCGGGCGGATCAGCGAGTCGGAGTATGACGAGCTGGTCGACGACGCCAAGGCGTTCCTCGCCGGCAAGTCGACCAACGTCCAAGGCCGGCTGTCGAAGTCCATGGCCGAGGCAGCCGAGCGTCAAGATTTCGAACTTGCCGCGGTGTACCGCGACCGGCTCCGGGCACTGACCTACATCCAGGGCAGCCAGACCGTCCATGCCGTGGGGCTGGGCGACGCCGATGTTTTCGCCCTCGCGTGCAAAGGCGGGGCGATGTCTATCCAGGCCTTCTTCATTCGCGGCGGACAGAATTGGGGACACCGCGCCTTCTTCCCGGCGCATACCAACGACGTGCCCGAGGCGGAGGTGTTATCGAGCTTTCTGGTCCAGTTTTACGAAGACATGCCGCCGCCGCGGCGGATCTTGGTCGACCGCGATCTTGCCGACCGGGCGCTGCTCGAGGAAGCGCTGTGCGAGCAAGTCGGCCGCAAGGTCGAAATCGAGGTTCCGCAACGCGGCTCGCGGCGTAAGCTCATCGACCAGGCGCGCCGCAACGCCGAAGAAGCGCTCGAGCGGCGGCTGGCCGAGACCACCACTCAAGGCAAGATCCTGCGCGAACTTGCGGATACGTTCGAACTCGCCGAGGTGCCGAAGCGCATCGAAGTCTACGATAACAGCCACATCATGGGGACGAACGCCACCGGCGCGATGATCGTCGCGGGCCCTGAAGGCTTTCGCAAGAACAGCTATCGCAGGTTCAATATCAAGCGACCCGAAACCCAGCCCGGAGACGATTTCGCGATGATGCGCGAAGTGCTCGAACGTCGCTTCGCGCGACTCGAGAAGGAGGATCCTGACCGGCAGGGCGGCGAGTGGCCGGACCTGCTGCTGATCGACGGCGGCAAGGGACAGCTGTCCGCCGTTTGCGAGGTGCTCGAGGACATGGGAGTCCATGACGTCCCGGTGGTCGGTGTATCGAAGGGCCCGGACCGCAACGCCGGACGGGAGACTTTCCACCTGCCCGGCGGGCGCGAGCTGACCCTGGCACCCAACTCGGCCCTGTTGTTCTACCTGCAGCGCCTGCGCGACGAGGCTCACAGGTTCGCGATCGGGACTCACCGCCAGAAGCGCGCCAAAAGCCTGACCATGTCGACGCTCGACGACGTTCCCGGTATCGGGCCCAACCGCAAGCGCGCGCTGCTGATGCACTTCGGCACCGCCAGGGCGGTGAAGGGCGCGGCGCTCGAGGATCTGGAGAAGGCGCCCGGGATCAGCCGAACAATGGCTCGCCAGCTCTACGATTATTTCCACCCGGCCGGGTGATGCGGTTCGGGACAAAAGCCATCGTCTGCGCGCTTCGAAGCCACGGCGAGCATGGCGCCGTGGTGCGGCTGATGACCCCCGGGCACGGCTTGCAAGCAGCTTATGTTCGCGGCGCTCGCGGCCGCCGGATGCGGCCAGTGCTCATCGCGGGGAATGTCGTCGAGGCGCAGCTTTCGGCGCGAACCGACACGCAGCTTCCGCAAGCCACGGTCGAGCTGGTCCACAGCCGTGGGCCGCTTTTGTCAGAACCATTGCCGGCGGCGGCGATCGAGTGGGCGACTGTGCTGACGGCGACGGTGCTTCCGGAAGGCCAGCCCTATCCTCAACTCTTCGACGCGCTCGACGGCCTGCTCGAGGCCATCGAGGTCGCTCCCTCGGCGAACGGTTGGGGAACGGCCCTGGTCCGATACGAGCTTCTGCTGCTCGCCGAGCTCGGTTTTGGGCTCGATCTCGAGCGCTGTGCGGTAACCGGATCGAACGACAATCTCGTAGCCGTCAGCCCAAGGTCGGGCCGCGCGATCAGCGCCGCGGAAGCGGAGCCCTATGCCAACAGGCTGTTGCCGCTACCTCCATTCGTCCTTGGTGGAGGCCAGGCGAGCTGGCCCGAGATCCTCCAGGGTCTCGATCTTACCGGCCATTTCCTGATGCGCGACGTCCTTACCGACCGAGCGCAGCCGGTGATCGAGGGGCGATTACGGCTCGTCGACCGGTTGCGCCGCGCCTCCGGTATTGCTTAGGTGGACGCGTGACCACCGACACTCTCGCCATGCTTTTCCCAAACGTCGAAGTGACCCGGGGGATCGCCGTGCGCGTCGCGGTCAGTTTCCTCGCCGAACAGTCGGACCCATCCACCAACCGGTGGTTCTGGTCCTATCATGTCCGGATCGAAAACGGTTCGGACGTCGCCGTCCAGCTGCTGTCGCGCAGCTGGACGATTCTCGACGGGCGAGGAACGGTGCACGAGGTCGTGGGGGAGGGCGTCGTCGGCGAAATGCCGCTGATCGCTCCCGCGGCGAGCTTCGATTACGTCTCCGGCTGCCCGCTCGACACTCCGAATGGCACGATGAGCGGCAGCTACCGAATGGTCGACGAGGACGGGACCGCGTTCGACGTCGCAATCCCGACGTTCCAGTTACTCAGCGCCTGAGCCAGGTGCCGACCCCAAACCGCAAGGTCGTCGTCGCCGCCAACAGCAGCTGGAACATCCTCAACTTTCGTGCCGGGTTGATCCGCGGGCTCACTGCGGCGGGTTACGAGCCCGTGGTAATTGCCCCATACGACTCGACCAGCGAGGCCCGTCGTCGCGGTCTTGATGTCGAATGGATCGCCGTCGACCTCGAGCGATCCGGACTGAATCCATTCTCTGATCTCGCCCTGGTCCTGAAGTACCGAAAGATACTCAGGCGCCTAGCACCGGCTGCATTCCTTGGCTTCACGATCAAGCCTAACATCTATGGAAGCATCGTTGCGCGCGGTCTTGGAATTCCGACGATCGCAAACATCAGCGGCCTTGGGACGGCTTTCATCAGGCAAGGCCCGCTCCTGGCGGTGGCGAGCATGCTTTATCGCTTTGCCTTGAAGCGGGCCGGTACTGTCTTCTTCCAGAACCCGGACGATCGCGCGCTCTTCGTCGATCGGGGCCTGGTGCAACAAAACCAAGCCCAGCTGCTGCCGGGCTCGGGCGTCGACCTGCAACAGTTTGCCCGCGTTGCTCTCCCCCCAAAGGTCACCTTCCTGTTCATCGGGCGCATTCTGGGCGACAAAGGCGTGCGCGAACTCGCCGAAGCGGCCAGAGGCCTGTCGCACGAACATCTGGATATCCGGGTTCAGCTGCTCGGCCCAATCGACGAAGGAAATCGCACGTCGATCCCCCGCACCGAGCTGGAGAGCTGGGTGAGGGACGGCGTGGTCGAATATCTAGGCGCCGCCGATGACGTGCGTCCTTTTATCGCGAATGCGACTGCGGTCGTCCTGCCTTCTTACCGCGAGGGGTTGCCCCGCTCGCTCCTCGAAGCCGGGGCGATGGGCCGCCCGCTCATCGCAACGGACGTTCCCGGGTGCCGTGACGTGGTCGATGACGGCGTTAATGGCTTTTTGTGCGCTGTGCGGGATCCTGCGTCGCTCCAACAATGCATGAAGCGCTTTGCCGCGCTGACGGTAGAGGAGCGAGCGGCCATGGGTTCCCAGTCTCGCCGAAAGATCGAGACCAAATTCAATGAGGACGTCGTAATCGGCGCCTATCTCGGCGCGCTCGGAAAGCTTCGCGAGGCCAGGAGTTAAGCCTGTTCGATGTTAGGTCGGTCAAATTCATCCAGCACCCCTCGCGGCCCAAAGGGACGCCGCGCCTATGTCGTTGGCGACGTCCACGGCCGGCTCGACCTGCTGGACGAGCTGCTCAAGGACATCCACGCAGAAATCGACAGAGAGAAACCTGCGAAGGTGCTGCTGTTGTTCCTCGGCGATCTCATCGATCGTGGACCGAACTCAGCGCAGGTCGTCGAGCGTCTACGGACCTATCGCCACCGAGACGTCCGGCCAGTCTTCCTGCTGGGTAATCACGAGGAAGTGTTGCTGCGCATTCTGGCCGGCGAAGTGGAACATCTGCCCGGCTGGCTGCGGTTTGGCGGGGCCCAGTGCCTGGAGAGCTATGGCGCGGACCCGCGACTTATCGGCACGGCCTCGGATGAATCGGCGGTGTCGTTAATTCGGGAAGCGATCCCGGATCAACACGTCGCATTCCTGCGGACGTTCGTCGATACTTGCCGTTTCGGCGATTATCTCTTCGTCCATGCCGGCATCAGGCCAGGAATTGCTCTCGACCAGCAACGCCAGGCTGATCTTCGCTGGATCCGCGAGCCTTTCCTTTCTGACGATACCGAGCATGGATTTGTCGTGGTCCATGGCCATACGATCAGCCCGGAAGTTGACGAGCGGGCGAACCGGATCGGGATCGACACGGGCGCCTATCGGAGTGGGGTTCTCACAGCCTTGGCGGTTGAAGGTGACCGACGTTGGTACCTTAAAACAACAGCGGCTGTTGGAACCCCCGTTTCGGCCACGCATTGATTTGGTCCATCTTGGAGACTAGTCGGCCCAATCCGACGAAGTATCCAATATGGGGAGATTGCGCGTTAGACGCGGGGTGAAACAGTGCGTGCATATCTGACCCAATTTCGAGCCGGGTTCTGGACCTTAGCAGCCGTTGGCGCGGCAATGTTGCTTGCTGCGTGCGCCGACAGCCCGGGGGGCCCAATACCTTATAACGTCGCGCTTGGATCGCCCGATTCGCCGGCCCTCGTGCCGCTCGGTTCCGATTACAAGATCGCTCCGATGGACATGGTCACGGTCAAGGTTTTCAAATCGCAGGACCTGACCGGCGATTACCAGGTCGATCTCGCTGGGAACATTTCCCTGCCGCTCGTCGGAGAAGTGCCTGCAGCCAATCTCACGACCGCCCAGCTCGACCAGGAGCTGACCAAGGTTCTCAGCCAGAAATATTTCGAGCATCCCGACGTTGCGGTCGGAATCAAGGCATCGACTCGCCGATCGGTGACGGTCGATGGAGCCGTCAAGCAAGCCGGGACGTTCCCGATTTCGGGCTCGACTTCCCTGATGCAGGCGGTGGCGCTGGCCGGTGGAACGACTGAAGACGCCAATGTCCGAAGGATCGCGGTATTTCGCACCATCAGCGGCCAACGGCAGGCGGCCGCGTTCGATCTGGCGGCTATCCGCCATGGCCAGGCACAGGATCCGCAAGTCTATCCCGGCGATATCGTCATCGTCGACGGATCGGCCATCAAAGAAGGATTCAAGCGGTTCACCCAAGCATTTCCGCTCTTTTCAATCTTTCGGCCGTTTTAGCGAATGATCCGGCTGATCTACCCCGAGACGAACGACGATGAACAATAGCATCGCAGTGCCGAACCAGGGGCCTTGGCCCATCGCGCCCTACGCGCCGGGCCAGCCGCAACAGCTGCAGCCAGGACAGCGCACCTATTCGGCTGCGAGCATCCTCGACCTGCCGACTCTCCTGCGCATCGTTCAGCATTGGCGATGGTTGATTCTCGGCGCAGTCGCGATTGGAATCGCCTTTGCGATCATCGTCACCTTGCTTACGACCCCCATTTATCGGGCGTGGGTCTCGCTCGAGGTCAATCCTCCGACGTTCGACGTCAGCGACGAGCAGTCCAAGCAACGTCAGACCTATCAGGACCCCTACGACATCGTTGCGACGCAGGTCGGCCTTCTCACAAGCAAGAGTGTGGCCGAGCGGACCGCACAGGAACTCAATCTCGGCAACAATCCCAACTTCGTACCGCAGAATGGCGATGCGTCGGCGCGCTTGCGACGCGCGACCAGCATTGTCCAAGGGAACCTCAAGGCGGACGTTCCCAAAGAGGGCCAGCTCATCAAGTTCAGCTTCGATTCGCCTTCGCCGCAGCTTGCCGCAATGATCGCGAATGGGGTTGCCGAAAGCTTTATCAATACGTCGCTGCAACGCCGCTACGAGGCGTCGGCCTATGCCCGTAAATTCCTCGAACGGCAGATCGGCAAGACCCGCACCGACCTCGAGAAGTCGGAACGTTCGCTCGTCGCATATGCCCAGGCTCAGGGCATCATCAATACGGCGATAGGACCGGACGGGAAGGCGGCCAACACCGATGCCGGGTCGCCGCAGGGCGAGTCGCTCATTGCGTTAAACAAGGCGCTCGCCGACGCGACGGCCCGGCGCGTGTCAGCGGAGGGTGCCTATCGCGGCGCCTTGGCCTCGGGCCCCACGACGGAAGTGACTACCAGCACCCTGGTCCTTCGCCAGCAGCGAGCGGCGCTCGAGGCCGACTATCAACAGAAGCGCACCTTCATGAAGCCCGACCACCCCGATATGCAGAGCATCCGGGCTCAGATTGATGAGCTCGACAAGCAGATTGCGCGTGAAAGCTCGCAAATGTCGGCGAGCCGCAACAACACTCTGCTCCAGGAATATCGTGCCGCTTCGTCCGCCGAAGCGGCGCTTCAGGGGAAGGTGGCAGGGCTTAAGGGAGCCGTTCTGAATCTTCGCGGACGAAGCATCCAGTACAACATCCTGCAGCGCGAGGTGGACACCAACCGCAGTCTCTATGATGCGCTCCTCCAGCGCTACAAGGAAATCGGAGTCGCGGGCGGAATTGGATCGGCGCCCGTTTCCATCGTCGACCGCGCCGACAGTCCCGCTTTTCCGTTCAAACCGAACCTTTTGTTCAATCTCTTGCTCGGGATCGCCGGAGGGCTCCTTGCCGGCATCGGCGCTGCTATTGGGCTGGAATTCCTCAATGACACGATCAAGACTCGGGAAGATGTCCGCAACAAGCTGGGCATTGCCTGCCTCGGCGCCGTCCCCAAAACCGGTGCGAAAGACGCGTTCATCGAGGATTTGAAGAATCCGGCCTCCGTAGTGTCCGAGGCCTATTCGGCCGTTGTGGCCGCGCTCCGTTTCAGCACCGAAGCGGGAATGCCGAAAATACTACTCGTCACAAGTACGCAGCCTGGCGAGGGCAAGTCGTCGACCGCCCTCGCGTTGGCCCAGAATTTCGCGCGTCGCGAAAAGCGCGTGCTCCTCGTCGACGGCGACCTTCGTAAGCCGGCGTTCAAGGCCGCTTCGGACAAGACCGGCCTTACCAAGCTATTGACCAGCGAAGACCGGATCGAGAACCACGTCGTCGAAACGCAGCACGACAATCTCATGCTTCTGCCGAGCGGGCCAATTCCACCTAATCCGGCTGATCTGCTCTCGACCGGCCGCATTCGGACGATCCTCAACGAAGCGGCCGAGGCATTTGATGTCGTGATCGTCGATGCTCCTCCGACGCTCGGACTGGCTGACGTTCCGTTGATTGCTTCTGCTGCCGGTCAGGTCATGTTCGTTGTCGAAAGCGGGAAGACCCGCACCCGTGCGGCCATCGAATCCTTGAACAGGATCGAATCGACGGGCGCCCATGTTCTCGGAGCGACGCTGACCAAGTCGGCGGACTCCGGAGGCGGCTACGGTTACAAGCGCTACGGTTATGGTTACGGCTACGGGAAGCTCGATAAGAAACGGACAGAAATCCTGATGATTCCGCAGGATGCCGACGCCTGAATATGTCCAGACCGGGGGTTCGGCGCTGATTGGACGAGCAATCCTGGTGTCGATTGCCGCGCTTCTCGC
>JBKPKF010000224.1:0-16994 GCA_046730995.1 Pseudomonadota bacterium | reverse complement strand
CGGAACCAACGGCGGCTGGACGGTCACCCCGATCGACAATCGCGCCCACGGCAAGGACGAGCGGCTGCCCGTCCAGTCGCTGTACGACAATGTCGTGCATTGGGAGATCATGCTTCGCGAGCTCGCCGGCAAATAGGAGCTTTTGACATGAAGCGCTTTCTTGCTTTCGCACTCATCGCCGCCCTTGCGGGCACGGCCAATGCGGCAGTCGATCCCCGCACCGTTCCGACCAAACTTGCGCCAGCGTGGCAGGCGAAGACGCGAGACTTGTTCAAGCGGGCGATCGAAATTCCCAGCGTCCATAATCGCGGCCAGACGCAGCGCGTGGCGGAACTGCTCGCGTCGCAATTCAAGGCGGCCGGAATCCCGGATTCCGATATTCACATCATGCCTTATGAGGCGCTTCCGGGCGACCAGACCGCGGCGCTCATCGTCCGGTGGCGGTCCCCGAATGCCACCAAGAAGCCGATGCTGATTCTCGGCCACATGGACGTGGTCGAAGCGAAGCGCGAAGATTGGAAATTCGACCCGTTCGTGTTCCGTGAGCAGGACGGCTATTTCCTCGGCCGCGGCTCGAGCGACATGAAGAACGGCGACGTCGCGACAACCATGGCCGCCGTCAAATTGATGAGCCAGGGGTTCAAGCCGAACCGCGACATCATCTTCTTCTACAGCGGCGATGAGGAAACGCGCGGGGTCGGAGCGACCCTCGGGTCAACCAAGTGGCGCAACCTGACCGATGCGGAGTTCGGACTGAACGCCGACGGCGGGTGCCCGTCTTACGACACGACTTTCCGCCCGCTGGGTTGCCAAATCTCGATCGCCGAAAAGACGTTCCAGACCTATTTTTTCACGACCCACAATCCGGGAGGCCACAGCAGCCGGCCGCGGCCCGACAACGCGATCTACGACCTCGCGGACGCGCTGGAGAAGCTGCGCACGCATCGCTTCCAGCCGATGTTGAACCCGGCCAACCGCGGCTATTTCGAGCAGCGCGCGAAGCAGGAGGGGAACAGCCCGCTGGGCCAGGCGATCCGGCGGTGGCTCGCCAACCCCAGCGACGGCGCCGCCGCCGACATTGTCGAGGCCAGCCCGCTCGACGTCGGGCTGACGCGCACGCGCTGCGTTGCGACGATGCTCAAGGGCGGGCATGCCGACAACGCGCTTCCGCAGTCCGCGAACGCGACCGTCAATTGCCGAATCATGCCCGAAGTGGACCCCAAGGACGTACAGGCCGAGCTGCAGCAGATGGCCGGTCCCAAGGTCGAGGTCACGCCGGACCCCAATTACATCGGGGTCCCGACTCCCGCCTCGCCGCTGAGACCCGACGTCCGGGCGGCGGTGACCAATGCAATCCACGCCGTCGTCGATTCCAAGATGGATGTCTATCCGGTGATGGCTGCCGGTGCGAGCGATGGCTCGTTCTTCCGCGCACAGGGCATGCCGGTCTACGACGTCGACGGAAGTTGGGGGATCTCCCCGCTTGACGACCGCGCCCACGGCCTTGACGAGCGTATCCCCGTCCGCGCGATGTACGACGACGTGGTGTATTGGGAGATGCTTATCGGCGAGCTCGCCGGACCCGGCGGCGCTACGCCGCTGCCAACTGCCGCGCCGCAGCCAGGACATCCTCAGCGTGGTTCGGCACCTTGACCTTTCGCCACATCTTCAGCACGCGGCCATCGGCGCCGATGAGGTAGGTCGCGCGTTCCATCCCCATATATTTGCGGCCGTACATCGACTTTTCCACCCAGGTCTTGAAGGCCTCAGAAATACGCCCGTCCTCGTCGGAGACCAGCGGCACGGCGAGGCCATATTTGCCGATGAACTTCTGATGGCTCTTCATCGGGTCGCGCGAAACGCCGACGATTTTCACTCCGGCCTTCGCGAACTCGGGAGCCAAAGCGGTGAAGTCCTGCGCCTCGCGCGTACAGCCCGAAGTGTCATCCTTCGGGTAGAAATAGAGCACGAGCGGCTGGCCCGGCGATGCAAGATCCAGGCTGCCGCCGTCGCTCGCCGTTACAGTGATGGCCGGAGCCTTATCGCCTTCATTCACCATCTCATCCCTCTTGCCTGATACGGTTCCACAGTTCGGAAACGCTCTGCCGTGCCGTCTCGTGCTCGGCAAGAAGCTCGTCCCAACTTCCCGCCCCGCAGGCTTGCGCCACCAGATGCCAGGTGTCGGCCGTCGGCTTGACGTCGCCCGGCGCAACCAGCCGAATCATGACCAACATTCGGGTCAATAATTTTTGTGCACCGACAATTTTTGTATTGAGCAATCCATCAGCGTGAAGCTCCGCAATCGCGAATTCCAGCTGCGGATGAAGCCCGATCCCGCGGGTCAGCTGAAGCACGTGTACCGCGAACTCGAGATCGACAAGTCCCCCGGGACCCAGCTTCACGTCGAGCGCGCTTTGCGACGGCTTGTGGCGCTCCATTTCAGCACGCATCTTCACTGCGTCCCGGACAACCGCCTTCGGGTCACGAGGCGTTTTCAATATGCTTTCGATGAGCTTGGCCGTGCGCTCGCGTAACTCGGTCGACCCGAACACCGGCCGCGCCCGGCACAGGGCCATATGCTCCCACGTCCAGGCCTCCTCGCGCTGGTAGCGCTCGAACGCATCGAGCGAGACGACCAGCATGCCCTTGGCGCCTTCGGGCCTCAGCCTCACGTCGATGTCGTAGAGAGGCCCTGCCGCGGTGGC
This sequence comes from Pseudomonadota bacterium, assembly GCA_046730995.1. Lineage (GTDB taxonomy): Bacteria > Pseudomonadota > Alphaproteobacteria > Sphingomonadales > Sphingomonadaceae > Sphingomicrobium. Next base: position 14,289 of record JBKPKF010000224.1, on the reverse strand, counting down.
CACGCTTAGCGCTGCCGTGACACGGCTCGCCAATCGATTGAAATAATCGTTCGGACCCAGCGGCTTCTTCCCGTCCGATGTCCCTCCCGGGGAAGCGGTGTGGAGATAGACGATGTCGAGATCCGATGCGTGGGTGAGCTCGCATCCGCCCAGCCGGCCGAGCGCGACGATTTCAAGTTCACCGTGCGGAAAGCGACCGTGCACGTCCTCAAACTCCCACACCACGGCTTTGGCGAGCGCCTGGATCGTGCCCTCTGCCACTCGCGAATATCCCGAGGCGACGTCGAGCGGGTCCGAACGGCGGTCGATCAGCTGCACGCCGAGAGCAAACCGGCGCTCGTTGACCTGCCGCCGGATTTTATCGAGCGCTACGTCATAGGGGTGCGCGCCCATGACCTTCCCAAGATCGGCGGCAATGGTCTCCGCAGCGGGCGGCGGATCGAAGCTCGACGCGTCGAACAGTCCTTCGAACAGCTCCGGACGCCGCGCCAGCTGGTCGGCCAGGGCCGGCGCGTGCGTCAGGATCTTCGCAAGTAGCTGGGCGAGGTTGGGACGCGCCTCGAGCAAACGAAAGAAGTTCACACCGCTTGAAAGGCGCTCGACGATGTCGCTCAGCCGATTGAGCGCCCGTTCCGGATCGGGACCCGAAGCGATCGCCTGAAGCAGTCCAGGGAGCATGGCCTCGAACGCATTCTGCGCCGCGGGTGAGCGCAGCGAGCGTGCTTTTCCCGAGCGCCACTGCGCCACGTGCCTCGCGGCCGCCTTCGTATCCCCGAAGCCGAAGCCCTTGAGTTCATCGCGCATGATGTCGGGGTCGTTGGAGAGGTGCCCGACCTCATCGGGCGACAGACCGTCGAAAATCTCTCCCGCGCGTTCGATCCGGGGTCTCAGCAGGTCGAGCAATTCCGCGCCGCTTCCAAGCCCATGAAGCCGCGCGACATTGTCCAGGGCCGCCTCATCCCCGGGCAGCAGGTGCGTTTGAGCATCCTCGACCATCTGGACGCGATGCTCGACAGTCCTCAGGAGCCGATAGGTTCCGGCCAGTTCCTTGGCCTCCGGAGGATCGAGCCGCTTGGCCGCCACCAGCGCGTCGATCGCATCTAGCGTCGCCGGCGCACGAACCGACGGGTCGCGGCCGCCATGCACCATTTGCTGGATTTGGACGAAAAATTCGACCTCGCGGATCCCGCCGCGACCGCGCTTGAGGTCAAAGCCGGGGCCGAAGTGCGCGCTTTGCGCAAAGTGGTCGCGAATCCGCGCAGAAATCTGCCGAACCTCGTCGATCACTCCAAAGTCGAGCGAGCGGCGCCAGACGAACGGCTCGATGGCGCTCAAGAACCGCTGGCCCAACGCGATATCGCCGGCGCAGGGCTGGGCTCGGATAAACGCCGCGCGCTCCCAGGGAAGCGCGCTCGATTCATAATGGGAAATCGCCGCATTCACTGGAAGAGCGATTGGAGTCACCTCGGGCGACGGGCGGAGCCGCAGATCGACTCGCACGACATAGCCGTCGGCGGTGCGCTTTTGCAGCAGCTCGATCATTCGGCGGGCGATCCTAACCGCAGCCTCGCCCGGGTCGTCGCGCGGGCGGCGCGGAAGCGTTTCCGGATCGAACAACAGCATTAGGTCGACGTCCGACGAATAATTGAGCTCTCGGCTGCCGAGTTTCCCCATAGCGATCACGGCGAAACCCTGCGTTTCCGCCTCAGGGACGCGCTCGCGGATCGCAGCCGCCAGTGATCGGTGAATGGCGCGGTCGGCGAAACCGCTCAGCAGCTCGGTCACGCTTTCCAGCGGCAACTCTCCCGCGAGGTCGCCGAGGGCTACGGCGAGCGCCAGGCCGAGCCGTTGCTTGCGAAGCTCGGCTTCGAGGTCCGCGTCAGACGCCCCAAGGGCAAGCTTCGCGGCAGCCTTTGCGCCGCTCAGCTCGAATTCCGAAGCGACATCCGGAAGCGCACGAATCGATTCGCGAAGGAAAGGCGAGAAAGCCTCCGCGCGGCGAAGCGCATCGCGCCTCAGTGCAGATTCGTCATTCATCGCAGGTTGCTTGCAGCAAATCCGCGCCCGGCGAAACTTCCCCCCGCGTTCGGTCGTTTCCGAGAGGAATGAAGGTAGAACATGAATCGGAAACGGGCCCGGAAGTGAGAAGCATGGACCGGCGCATCATCCGTGTCGACCTGCCGCCCGCACATGCCGGAATCATGGCAGCGCTTCGCCGGGCTTTCGAAGCAGCGGCGTCGGAGCCGTGCGATCGCGATTTCGCCGATCTCCTAAGACGCCTGAACTGATCCTCCCCGTCCCGGGCAGGATATCAGCTGTGATCGCGGCTGAGTTCGTCGACCTCGCTCATGATCGTCTGAAGCGCGGACTTGTCCGGGTCGGTCTTGTGCTGACGCCTTGAAGGCAACTTGCCGCTCGACAGCAATTGTTCGAGCGCGACTCGCCCGCGGGCGACCCGGCTCTTGATCGTTCCGACCGCGCAGCCGCAAATGTCGGCCGCTTCCTCGTACGCGAAACCGCCGGCGCCGACGAGAATCAACGCTTCGCGCTGCGGCTGCGGAAGGTGCATCAGCGCGCGCTGCATGTCGCTGAGCTCGATATGCCGGTCCTGGCTCGCCGGGGCCGCGAGGATCTTCGAGGCGGTGATGTCGTCCCATTCGCCCTTGAACCGGGCGCGCCGCATCTGGCTGAGGAACAGGTTGCGAAGGATGATGAAGGTCCAGGCCCGCATGTTGGTGCCCGCCTGGAAGCGCTTGCGCGCGGCCCAGGCCTTGAGAAGCGTCTCCTGGACCAAATCGTCGGCGACGTCGCGGCTGCCCGACAGCGACCGGCCGAAAGCCCGCAGGTGCGGGATCACGGTCGCCAGCTGCTCCTTGAACTCCGGATCCGGCAGCGGCACCGGATCGGCCGGTACGTCCACCGCATCATTCTCTTCACGCGCTTGGGCCAAACTTCACCCCACCCTGCTTTCAGGCACAGTGCAAAGCACTCCGCCCGGTGACTCAACGATGAACGGCGATTGTGACAGAAACTAGGTGCTCAGGATCGGCCAACCAAGACGATGATCGCAAAAATTATGACGATCAGGATCAGTCCGACAGACAGCACATAGCGGGTCATGTGCGGAGTCGAGCCGGCCCGCGCCTCGGTCGTAGTCTCAGTTATTGGCACACTTGTCCGGTCAGGTTCGGGCACCGTTGCTCTTCCGCATCAATCGACGTTCAGGAAGGCCAACGCGCCTTCACCAACGGTGTTCCGGACAGCGGCGAAGGATCAGGCTGCAGGGACCGTCGCGGCGTCGAAAAACAGCGCCTGGGCGATCGCGGCCTTCACGGTCGAGCGCTGAAATGGCTTTGTGATGAGGAAGGTCGGCTCGGGCCGGGTTCCGGTGAGGAGCCGCTCCGGAAAGGCGGTGATGAAAATCACCGGCACCGAGAATTCGGCGAGGATGTCCTTCACGGCGTCAATTCCGCTCGAATCGTCCGCCAGCTGGATGTCGGCAAGGACCAGGCCCGGCGGATTTTGCCGCGCTTGCGATACGGCTTCGTCGCGAGTCACCGCAACTCCGGTGACGTTATGACCGAGGTCGCGGACGATGGTCTCAATATCCATCGCGATGATCGGCTCATCCTCGATGATGAGGACGTCGGCGAGCGTTTGCCGTTCGATCTCCTCGAGCGCCTCGGCGACCAGCGAATCGACATCCGACGGAGAAGCACCGATCAGATAGGCCGTGTCTTCGGAGGAAAATCCTTCCAATGAAGTCAGTAGCAGCGCCTGGCGCGACAAAGGCGTAATCCGGGAGAGGCGCGCGTGCGCGATCGACTCGGCTCCGGCGGGACCGCGCGAGGGCTCCTCGCCTTCCTCGATATTCGCCGTCGACCAGATCGCGTGGAAAGTCTTGTAAAGCCCGAGGCGCGGATCGACGTCCCGCGGGAATTCGTCCGGTTTCGCGACGATCGCTTCGAGCGTAGCCCGAACGAAGGCGTCGCCATGCGCCTGGCTGCCGGTCAGAGCGCGCGCATAGCGGCGCAGGAATGGCAGATGCGGAGCGAGTTCCTGTCCCAGAGACATATGTGAAGGCTCTCCCTCGAGTTCGAATTTGCGGCGTCTTTGGCCGCGCGTCCGAATTGTTTCAACCCTGGAAGGACCGCTCCCCTGCTCGGCGCCCTCCCCACGAACTAATTGCTAAGGGTGGAACCAAGGACAGCGGATTTGGTTTCCCACGTCGCGGAGGCGGCATTGCAACAGCCACCTGGACGCATGTCTGCGTCTCGTTTCGATACGTCGCTGTTTCCAAAGGCCGTTGCGCGCGGAGTCGAGGCTTGTATGAGGCGCGCGGACCCGCGCGAGGGGGGACGATAGGTTGAGTGCTAAGGTTCGAGGCAAGATGGACGGCGCGCGGCAAAACGGCCGGCCTGCAAAGCATGGCAACAGCGACAGGAAGGGCAAGAGACAGCGATCGGCCGATCTCGGGCGCGCGCTTCGGTCGGTCTATGACGATACGCTTCGCGAAAACGTTCCCGACGAATTTCTTGATTTGCTCGGGCGGCTCAGCTGATTTGCGCTTGAGCGGCGCGGAATGCTGAACGCAGCCGCCCGCCGCTTCGCGAGCTTGCCGACCGCGGCGAAGCTGCTTCTTATCCTCACCGCCGCCCTATTACCGATTGGAATTGCGCTAACCTGGCTCGGGGAGTCCGGTATCCGTGAAGCGGATGACGCGCTTCGTGGCCGGAGTGAAGATCAAGCCAAGGCGACCGCGAGCGCGATCGAAAGCCTGATCGCCCGAAATGCCCTCGCGCTCAGGGTCGCGGCTGCGGGATCGCTCCGCAACAACGGACCCGACCCATGCGCTAGCGCATCGCAGTCGCTCGCAACCGCGCCCGCCATTTCGAATCGCTTCTCATTGCGTGATTTCGACGGCAAGCTGCTCTGCACGGCTGGCGGCTTCGAGCCCAAGGACTCGGCGCCTTTGGTGGCCCCGGGAGACATTCGGACGTGGGTCGATCCCGATCTCACGGAAATCGATATCCGAGTGGGGGTCCTTGGCGGGTTCGCGACGGCGAGCCTCACAAGAGATGAGATTCAGGCCGCTGCATTGACGGTCGCGACCGACGTCCGGTCCTTGACGCTGAGTGACGGCAGGAATTCTCTTTCGGTAATCGGGTCTGACGCCACCGACCCGAATCCGCTGACTTACCTCAATCTCCCGATCGCCAATGGCGCACTGACCGCACGTATCGGCTTTCCGGTTGCCCAGATCGCCACCCCCGACCGGGTGCTGCTGCTTCTTCCGGTCCTGATGTGGGTTTTTGCCGCCCTCTTGTCGTGGCTACTCGTCAACAGGCTGCTAATCCGGCCGCTCAAACGCCTGCAGCGGGCCGTGGCCAAATACCAGCCTGGCGAAAAGACGCTCGATCTGCCGCGCAAACTTGGGCCCGCCACGGAAATCCAGGGGCTGCGCGACGCCTTTGGCCGGGCGGTCGCTCGAGTCGAAGACTCAGAGCGGGAGATGGCTAGTGCGCTCGACGGCCAGCGCCGACTGGTTCGCGAGGTGCACCACCGCGTGAAAAACAACCTCCAGGTCGTCGCTTCGCTCCTCAACATCCATGGACGCAGCGCCGAAACGGTCGATGCGCGTGCGGCCTATGCGGGAATCGGAAGGCGAGTCGGCGCGCTTTCGATCGTCCATCGCAATCATTTCGCCGAGATGGAGGAGAATCGCGGGATCGCGCTGAGGCCGCTGCTCGCCGAGCTGGCAGCGGAGTTGCGCGCTGGCGCCCCGGAACCCGCCCGAAAGCTCGCGGTCGACCTTGAGCTGGAATCGGTCAATACGACTCAGGACGTCGCAGTGGCAGTCTCCTTCCTGGTCACAGAAATCGTTGAGTTCGCGATGCTCAACCGGCCCGAGGATCCGGTGGAAATATCTCTTCGGCGGACAAGCCAGTTGACGGCCAGGCTGACCTTGAGCAGCCCCGTCCTCGTCCCGGATGAGACGGATCAGCGGGAGAAGGCGCAATTTGAACGGATCATCGCTGGGCTCGCGAAACAACTTCGCTCCGCCCTCGACCGCAAACTAGGCCGCTATAGCGTTGATTTGCCGGTGTTTCCTCCGCTCTGAGAAGGCGGACCATTGTTACGGCAGTGGCGAAAAAATTATTTTGCGGCTCGGAACTGTTCGCGAAGACGCCGCGTTGTGCAGTTCGGATAGTGACCTTTTGCCCCCCCGCTCTCGCTATCCGCTTAAATGGGCCCGGAACCGCCAACCCTCCCCCCCCCGGTGGCGCTTCCGGGCCCTCTTCTGTCTGGGGCTCCGTCATCACGATATTTGATTGGGCCGCCTTGCGCGCGGCGCGCCAGTGCGTGATCCGGATGGCGAGGAGCGCGAATTCGTACAGGCCGTAGAGCGGAACGAGCAGCATCAGCATCGACACGACGTCAGGCGGAGTAAGCACGGCGGCCACGGCTGCGGCGGCGACGATCGCGTATCGCCGGGATTTGGCGAGCTGCTCGCGGGTGACGATGCCAGCACGCTCGAGGATCATCAGGAGGATCGGCAGCAGGAATGCCGCTCCAAATCCGAAGATAAACCGAGTACAGAAATTCAAATAGTTGCCGACGCCGGGCAGCGCTTCCTGGTTGATGCCTCCGACATTGCCTTGATAGCTGAGCAAGAAATGCAGCGCCCAAGGCATGGCGACGAAATAAGCGAAGGATGCCCCGCCCGCGAAGAAGATGGGCGTCATCAGCAGGAAGGGCAGGAACGCCTTCTTCTCTTTCACGTAGAGACCGGGCGCGACGAAGCGCCACAGCTGGGTCGCAATCACCGGGAAGCTCACCATCAGGGCTGCGAACAGCGACACCTTCACCTGCGTGAAGAAGGCCTCGAAAATATCGGTGTAGATCAGCTTGCCCTGGCCGGCCTTCACCAAGGGCTGGACCAGCACCGCGAAAATGTCCTTGGCGAAATAGAAGCAGATGAAAAAGGTGACGACCAGGGTCGCCAGGCACCACAGAAGCCGGCGCCTCAGCTCGATCAAATGTTCGAGCAAGGGCTGCTTGGTCTCGTCGATATCCTTCACGGCAGCGGCCGCTTCTCGGGAGGAAGATCCTCCTCCGGCTTTTCAGCGTCTGCGACTGGCGGCATTTCGTCCGGCTGCCCGGGCTCGGGATATTCGGCGTTGGTCGGATGGAGTCGCATGATGCGCTCATTCTCCTCGCGCCACTTCTTTTCCATCTCCTCGAGCTCGGCCTCGCGCATCATATTCTCGATGCCCGATGTGAAGTGTCGCGCCATTCCCCGCATCCGGCCGACCCAGTAGCCGACCGTGCGCATGACCTTGGGCAGGTCCTTGGGCCCAATGAAGATGAGCGCGAGGATCGCAACGACTGCGAGCTCCGAAGAATCGACGCCGAACATGCCGGCTATCTAACGCTCAGCGGGCCTCGTCGTCCCTGGGGGGCGGCGCGGACGATTCGGGCTCGCGCGGAGTGACGTCGATAGGATCCTGGTCGCGAGGGAGCCGTGGAGGCTCGGCTCGCCGCTGCTCCTCGTAGCGCTTGCGCTTCTCCTCCTCGTCGTCGGCCATTCCCTGCTTGAAGCTTTTGAGGCCCTTGGCGACGTCGCCCATCATCGCGGAGAAGCGGTTCCCGCCGAACAACAGCAGCAGGATGATCGCAAAGATCAGAATATGCCAAATGCTGAAACCGCCCATCACCTAACTCCTTTGGCGGCCTCTCTAGTCCGCCTCTTCTTCGCTTTCCAGTTGGACCTGGAACTCCCCTTCGTCGAGCGGATCCAGCAGGCCAGCGGCCTTGAGGTCGTCGATCCCGGGTAAGTCGCGTCTGGAGCCGAGCCCGAAATGGGTCAGGAACTCGTGCGTCGTCGCATAGAGCAACGGTCGCCCGGGCCCTTCCCGTCGGCCGGCTGGGCGCACCCAGCCCGCATCCATGAGCACATCGAGCGTGCCCTTCGAGATTTGCACCCCGCGAATCGCCTCAATCTCCGCACGGCTAACCGGCTCATGATAAGCGATGATCGCCAGCGTTTCGGTCGCGGCGCGCGATAAACGCCGCGGTTCCTCTCGGGTCCGGCGCAACAAATGGGCCAGGTCCGGCGCTGTCTGGAAGTGCCAGCGCCCGCCGCGTTCAACCAGTTCGATTCCGCGCCCCTCATATTGCGCGGCCAGTTCGCCGAGCGCGAGCTCGACCGGCCCTTCGCCAGCATGTTCCACGATCTCTTCGAGGCTGAGCGGAATCGCCGAGGCGAAGATCGTCGCTTCAACCGCGCGCTCATATTCGTCCACGCTCAAGCCACCTTCAGCATAATCGGGGCGAAGGGCTCGTCCTGTTGGATGTCGAGCCTGCCTCGGCGGGCAAGCTCAAGCGCTGCGAGGAAGCTCGACGCAAGCGCCGAGCGCCGGAGCCGCGGATCCTGGGTTGCCGGCAGGAAGGCTTCGAGGAATGTCCAGTCCAGCGCCGTTCCGATCATTTTCGCGACCCGCTCGATCGCCTCCTCCAAGGTCATCACGGAACGGGCGTGAACCACGTGCAGAGCCGGCGCGGATCGAGCGCGAACGGCGCCATAGGCCGCGAACAGGTCGAAATCGCGGACTTGCCAGGAAGCCTTTCGGATCAGCCTGAGACCCTCCGGAGCGCCCCTGACAAAGACATCGCGGCCGACTCGGTCGCGACCGAGCAGCCGGGCGCCTGCTTCTCGCATCGCATCGAGACGCTGGAGCCGCATCTGCAGGCGCCACGCAAGCTCGTCCGGACTTGGCTCTGCTTCGAGGTCCTTCGGCAGCAGCAGGCAGGATTTGAGGTAGGCCAGCCACGCAGCCATCACGAGGTAATCGGCGGCGATTTCGAGCTTCAGCGCCCGCGCCTCCGACAGATATGAGAGATATTGCTCAACCAGTTGGAGGATCGAGATTTGCGCAAGGTCGACCTTTTGCGACCGTGCGAGGCTCAGAAGCAGGTCGAGCGGTCCCTCCCAACCGTCCAGGCTCAGCGTCAACTCATCCGACTGCCGGATCGGTGGGAGATCGAATTCGGCGTCGGTTTCCATTGCCGCAGCCTACACCAGGGCGAGCAAGGCGTCGCGCTTGGCAACGGCCTCCTCAAAGCTCGGACCTTCATCGTCACCGACCAAAGCCGTCGCCAGCGCGCGCGCCAGCCGTACCTCGCCGTCCGGGCTCATTGGAGGGACGGCGGCCGCCACCGCCTCCATCTCATCGATCCTGCCCGAGCAATGGAGGGCGACGTCGCAACCCGCAGCGACCGCATCCGAAGCGCGGCTACCGAAATCGCCCTGGAGTGCCTCCATTCCGATGTCATCGCTCATGAGAAATCCGCTGAATCCGATCCGGCCCCGGATGATATCGCCGACGACCGTCGGAGATAGGGTCGCGGGATGATCCGGATCCCAGGCGGTGTAGACGACGTGCGCCGTCATCCCCATCGGAGCCGAACTGAGGCGCTCGAATGGTTCGAGATCCGTTTCGAGCTCCTCGGCATCAGCATGGACGACGGGTAGCTCCTTATGGCTGTCGACCAGCGCTCGGCCGTGGCCTGGCATGTGCTTGACGACTCCGACGACGCCGGCCGAGGCCATGCCGTCGAGGACCGCGCGGCCGAGCGCAGCAACCTGCATAGGCTCGGAGCCCAGGGCGCGATCGCCGATGATGTCGCTAGCGCCTTCCTGGCGGACATCCAGCAAAGGAAGGGCGTTGACGTTGATCCCGCAAGTTCGGATCGTCAGTGCGATCGCCCGAGCGTTCGAGCGCGCTGCCTCGATCGCCGACGAGGGTGCCAGGGCGTAAAGCTGGGCGAAGCGTTCCATCGCCGGAAACGCCGGCCATACCGGCGGGCGCATCCGGGCCACTCGCCCGCCTTCCTGGTCGATCAGGATCGGCACGTCGGGCCGACCCGTGAGGTCACGGAATGAATCGGTTAGCCGCAAAAGCTGGTCGGGACTTTCGCAGTTGCGTTTGAACAGGATGAATCCGGCAGGGTCGGCCCCTCGGAAAAAGGACCGTTCTGCCGGATTCAGCTCAAGCCCTTCGAGGCCGTACATCGCCGCCTGCATCTGCGTTCAGACCTTATTGAGCCACGAAGCAATTCTCGCCGGCAGCCTTGAGCGTCTGGCAAACCTGTCTTGCATCCGCAGGCGACGCCGCCCCGGCGCGGAGCCTGATCCCGCCCGGGAAAGGCACGATCATCTTGCTCATCGCTCCGACTGAAGAAAAGCGCGCCGAAAGCGCCGACCAGGCGCGTTCCGCCTGCGCCTTGTTGGCGAACGCTCCCAGCTGAACCACGCTGCCGGTGCCGCCAGTCGGCTTGGGCGGGGTCTCGGTTTCAGGCGCCACCGGCACCTTCGTCTCGTTCGGCGGGATGCGCTTTGGCTCCTCCTTGGGCGGAGGCGTGACTTCGGCCTTCTTGACCTTGCTGAGGTCGAGCTGGGCGTCCTTATCCTCTCCTGCGCTGGTTTCGAATGCCGTTTCGCTGTCACCGGCGACGTCAAGTCCGCCGGGGTTCGGCGGTTTGACCTTATAGGGGCCCGCCTCCGCTCGGATCAGTTCGGGCGGGCCACTAAGCCGGGTCTCGCGCTGTCCAATCCAGAAGAAGGTAGCCGCGACCACCGCCGCCGCGAGAAGCACCACGACCAGCGCCGCCAGCATCTTGCGTCCCGAAACTCCGCGGGGCTCTTCCTCATCTTCGACCGCCGCGAGCCACGGAAGCTGTCCGTCGTCATAAGAAGAGCTGTGATCGCTCAACGCTCGATCGCCTTGGGGGCGCCGGGCAAGCCGACGACCGCGCAGCTGAAGCGAATTCGCTCCATCCGCTGGCAGAGAATTTCGGAATGAGCCTGCGATGTGGTGCCGATCTGGAATCGATAGAATGGCCGACCCCGCGAGTTCTTAGCCTCAACGACCACCGCTGGAAGCCGCTTCACCCCGGGATAGGCTCGCGCCATATACTTCCAGCCGAGCTTCGCCTGAAGGCGGGTACCGAAGGCGCCGATCTGAACGACACGGCCGGTAGCCCCCTCCGAGTAGCGGGCCGGCCATAGCCTCACATATTGCGTGTTCGCTGGCCGTGAGATCGCTTGTGCCGGACGCTCCGCCGGGGTTTCCTGTGTCTGCGAAATATGATCGATCTCATCGGTCACGATCGTCCGCTTGACCCGGTCGGCCACCTGCTTCGGCACCGTGCGTGGTAGCGGCCTCCAGGACGGTGCCCGCTCCGTCACCCGGCGAATTTCTGGCTCTGAAATCGGCCGAACTTCAGGTGGCGCGAGGCGCTGGACTTCCTCGCGCGGCGCAACGCGCGTCGCTTCCGGCAAGGGCAAGGTTGCGCTCGGCGGCGCACTGGACCGGGGCGGAATGGTCGTCACATCCGTGCCCGTCCGCGTGCCGAGCCAGTAGGACACGCCAGCGACTAATAGAATCGCGGCGACGGCCCAGCGGAGTATCCCGCCTCCCGCTGGTTGCTTGGGCGTTTTTGCCGGCTTCGCCGGTTCATCGGGAAGCCATGGCAGCCGGTCCATGCCAAGTGCCACCCGGCTGTCGGTCATCGTCAGCGCATCTCCTCGGTCGCGGCGACCCCCATCAGGTCCAATCCGCTCCTGATGATCTGCGCGATTCCGAGCGCGAGTTCCAGACGTGAACGCGAAAGTTGTGGATTATTTTCAACGAGGAAGCGGCGCGAAGGATCGTCATTGCCCCGATTCCACAAGGCGTGGAAGTCGGAAGCGAGGTCGTAGAGGTAAAAAGCGATTCGGTGCGGCTCGTGCGCAAGCGCCGCGCTTTCGACGGCGCGCGGATATTGGGCGGCGCGCTTGACCAGGGCGAGCTCCTCGTCGTCGAGCAGGGTAACGTCCGCAGCCGAATCCAGATCGACACCGGCGTCCGCCGCTTTTCGTTTCAGCGAACTGATCCGAGCATGCGCATATTGGACGTAGAAAACCGGATTGTCCTTCGACGCCTCAACAACCTTCGTGAAATCGAAGTCGAGCGGCGTGTCGGCGCGCTTGGTCAGCATCATGAACCGGACGACGTCCTTGCCGACCTCGTTGACGACATCGGCGAGGGTGACGAAATCCCCGGCGCGCTTCGACATCTTCACCGGCTCGCCGCCGCGGAACAGGCGGACCATGTTGATGATCTTGACGTCGAGGTCGACCCGGCCGTCGGTCAAAGCCCTCACTGCGGATTGGACGCGCTTGACCGTCCCGGCATGATCGGCGCCCCAGATGTTCACGAGATGGTCGGCGCCTTTCGCCTTTTGCCAATGGTAGGCGGCGTCCGAACCGAAATAGGTCCAGCTTCCGTCCGATTTTTTCATCGGCCGGTCCTGGTCGTCGCCGAACTGGCTCGAACGGAACAGGGTCAGCTCGACCGGCTCCCACTCGTCATGTGGGTCGAGGCTCTTCGGGCGTTCCAGCACCCCCTCGTAAACCAGCCCCTTATCGCGCAGGACCTGCATCGCCTCTTCAACCGCACCCCTGCTCTGAAGCTCGGCTTCGGACGAGAACAGGTCGTGATGGATATTGAGCAGGCCGAGGTCGTGGCGGATGAGGTCGAGCATCGCCTTGATCGCCCGGTCGCGGAACAGGTCGAGCCATTCCGCTTCGGGCGCGGCCGCGTATTTGTCGCCGAACTCCGCGGCGAGCAGCGCCCCGACTGGCTGCAGATAATCCCCCGGATAAAGCCCCTCTGGGATCTCGCCGACGTCCTCGCCGAGCTTCTCGCGGTACCTGAGGTGAAGGGAACGGGCGAGCGTGTCGACCTGCGCACCGGCGTCGTTGACATAATATTCCTTGGTGACCCGGAAGCCCGCGGCCTCGAGCAGACGCGCGAGGCTGTCTCCCACGACCGCGCCGCGGCAATGCCCCATGTGCAGCGGACCGGTCGGGTTGGCCGAGACATATTCGACGTTCACACGCTCGTTCGCGCCGACCTTCGACAGGCCGTACTCGTCGCCTTCGCGAAGGATCGTCCGAAGCTCGTCGCGCCAGGAGTCCTGGTTCAGCCGCAGGTTGATAAATCCCGGCCCGGCGATCTCGACCGACGTCACGGTCGGCAGCGCTTCCAGCTTCGACCTGATCGCTTCGGCGAGCGCGCGCGGGTTGGTCCCGGCGCCTTTCGCGAGGATCATCGCGGCATTGGTCGCAAGGTCGCCGTGCGCCGGATCGCGCGGCGGCTCAACCGTCACGTTTGCACGATCGATCTCAGCCGGCAGCGCACTGTCGGCCACGAGATCGTCGAGCACCCCGTCGAGGAGCGCGGCATATTGGGCGTAAAGGCTCAATTCGCTTCCACCAATGCTGGAATGCGGCGCCTCTAGCGCAGCACCGGGCGCACGTCACCCTCGCCGCTCACACCTAAAGAAACAGCGGTGCGTCGCTCAGGCTGTCGTGGTTGAGCAAGGACAGACCGTCGAAGCCCGAATGTCCATGATCCTGTAAAGACTGCGCCGAGAGGCTCGAACTGTCGGCCACCCTCGAAACGTCGACCGTGGCGGCTGAAGTCCCCGCCAGATACCGCACCGAGACCGATCCGGAGCCATTGATCGTGCTAAGCGTCACCCAGTGGTTCGCACCTCCATCCAAGTCGACCTGGATCAATCCGCCCGTCGTCACCCGAAGGTAGCCACCGGAGATCACATTGACCCCGGCCGTCACCGCCAGGACCTGGGTAAGGTCAACGACGTCGCCCTTGGCATAGTCCATGATGTGGTCGACCTGCGACCCATCGGGCTTGCTCAGGGCACTATTGCTGAGGACAAACCGGTCGTTCCCTGCGCCGCCCCAGAGCTGGTCGGACCCCCCTTTCCCATCCAGAACGTTGGCTGCCGAGTTGCCGACGATCGTCTGGCCGAAATCATTGCCGGTAAGGTTGATCGCGGTCTTACCCTTATCGTTGGTCGTGCGAAGGACCTCGATCTCGCTAAAGGGACTGAGGGCATAGCTGACGCTCGATTGGATCACGTCCTGGCCGATCCCGCCGGCCCCTTCGAGGACTAAGGTCGAGGCGCTTGTGACGGTATATGTGTTACCCACTTGCATCGCCGCGCCGCTGACGACCGCTGCCTGGATCGAATAGTTTCCGGTCAGGCTGCCTACCGCCATCATGTTGAGCGCGAAGACCCCCGATGCGCTCGCGAGATAGGTAAGATTCGCATCGAGTCCGGCGCCGCTGTCATCGTCAGTGGCGACGATCGTTCCGCCGGAATTCTTAAGGCGCAACGAGGGATCGCCGAGATGACCGGCGCCGAGCGAGCTCACGC
>JBKPKF010000223.1:0-6318 GCA_046730995.1 Pseudomonadota bacterium | reverse complement strand
ATCAACAGCCCTCGGCGCGAATGGTTGTCCTTCGCGTGGCTCTTGAAGTGCTGGGTGAGGTTCTGAATGCGCTCGGTGAGGATCGCGACCTGCACTTCGGGCGAACCGGTATCGCCCTTGCCGCGGGCATGCTCCTTGATCAGCGCTCCCTTGCGCTCGGCGGTAATCGACATCGTTTCACTCCTATTCTTCTAAAGGTTGAACCCCCGGACGACCCGAAGGCCATCGGCCGAAGCTTCCACCAGTGCGACCGGACGTCCGTCCTCTGTCGCAAGTTGAAGCCCCGGCTTCGCGGGGAACCCGAAAAGCTTCTGTCCATGACGGAGCAGTTGGGCTTGATCGGGGGTGACGGGGAGGGCCGGGATGTCGTCCAGCGCCGCTTCAAGCGGCAATACCGCCCTCGTCAGTTGGCGCGCCTTAGCGATTTCGGTGAGAAAGTCCAGCGAAACGGCTGTATCGAGGCCAAACGGCCCGGCGCGTGTGCGTCTGAGATAGGAAACGTGACCGACGGTTCCAAGGGCGCGGGCAATGTCGCGGGCGAGGCTTCGGATGTAAGTGCCTTTGGAGACCTCCGCCGCCAACATCACTTCGTCATTCCCGCGACAGAGAGTAAGGGAGCGAACGATTACCGTGCGAGGCTTCAGCTCGACTTCCTCACCGGCACGCGCCCGCGCGTAGGCAGCTTTGCCGCCGATCTTCAGCGCCGAGTAAGCCGGCGGGACCTGCTCGATTTCGCCGGTGAAGCGGGACAGAACGGCGTCGATCTGCTCCAGCGTCGGCCGAACGTCGCTGGTCAGGACGACCTCGCCTTCCGCGTCCAGCGTATCGGTCTCCTCGCCGAATCTGATCGTGAATTCATAGGCTTTGGTCGCATCGAGCATCCGGCCGCAGAGCTTGGTCGCCTCGCCGAGCGCGATTGGAAGCACCCCGCTCGCCAGGGGGTCGAGCGTGCCCCCGTGCCCGACCTTGGTCTTGGGCTCATCGGCTTCGCGCAGCAGGCGCTTCACCGCGCTCACCGCCTGGGTCGAACCCAGGCCGACCGGTTTGTCGAGAATGATCCAGCCGTGGAGCATCAGATGTGGATGCCGACCACCCCCAGCATGACGGTCGCAAGCCAGTTGACGATCGGCGAGACAATACGCCCGATGACGTCAGCTCTGGGCGAGATCGCAGGAAGCACCAGAAGCAGCATGACGAATATCAGGAGCGAGAAACGGCCGATCTTGCGAAACTGTTGGCCAAGGGCGGGTGGAAGCAGCCCCTCTACAACATGGCCGCCGTCGAAGGGCGGTACCGGCAACAGGTTGAAGATCCCGAGGAAGATATTGATGTAAACGAAGTTGAGGGCGTTGAGCGCGACGAACCTTGCCGCGCCGTCCTCTACACCAGAGACCGCAACGGTGGCCGCCAGGATTAGCACTCCGGCGAAGGCGAGCAGCAGGTTCATGCCGGGGCCCGCAAGCGCGACCAGCACCATGTCGCGGCGGGGATTTCGAAGCCGCGCATAATCGACCGGTACCGGCTTGGCCCAGCCGAAGATGGCCCCCGCGTGGCTGACCGCGAGTATAAGCGGCAGGATCACCGTTCCAAATGGGTCGACGTGCTTGATCGGATTGAAGGTCAGCCTGCCGCGCTGTTCGGCGGTAGGATCCCCCAACCGCCTTGCGACCAGCCCGTGAGCGACCTCGTGGAACACGATTGCGATCACCAAAGGTACGAGCCAGATCGCGATTTGATAGACGATGTTCTGGTTCATACTGCTCCTATCGTCTCGCCAGGCTGAGGCTCAATTGACGCGCCTCGCTTTCGCGCAGTCGTTCGAAAAAGTGGCGGCGGCAGAGCGCGACATAGCGGTCGTTGCCGCCGATCTCAGTCTGCGCGCCGGCGGCGACCGCATGGCCCTCGGCATCGACGCGCAGGTTCATCGTCGCCTTGCGACCGCATTCGCACACCGCCTTCAGCTCGATCAGCGAGTCCGCGAGCGCCAGCAAGGCCGCGGAACCCGGGAAGAGCTTCCCCTGGAAATCGGTCCTGAGGCCATAGCAGAGCACCGGAATCCCTAAGCCGTCGGCCACTTCGCACAGCTGCAGCACGTGTCGCTGCGACAGGAACTGCGCCTCGTCCACAAGGATGCAGTCGAGCTTACGCTTCTTCAGCTCCCTGCCGATGGCATCGAAAAGGTCGACGCTTTCGTCAAAAGTGTTGGCCGGGGCGGACAATGCGATGCGCGATCCGATCGTGCCCGACCCGGCGCGGTCGTCGAACGAGGCTGTCCACAGCATCGTTTCCATGCCGCGCTCGCGGTAATTGAAATCGGCCTGGAGCAGGGTCGTCGATTTCCCCGCATTCATCGCCGCGTAATAGAAATAGAGCTTGGCCACGCCCGTTTGCTTAGCGCGCCCCGTTCAAACCGGCCACTCGTCCTTCAGGATCGCGAAGAGCACGGTGTCGCGGACGTGGCCGTTCCAGGTGATGCGGTCGGCTCGGAGCACGCCTTCGCGCACGGCACCGAGTTTTGCCATCGCGGCCTGGCTGCGCCCGTTGCGGCGATCGACGCGAAACTCGACGCGACGGATCCCGCAATCGAACGCGCGCTCCAGCATCATGTCCTTGATGCGGCGGTTGAAGCCGGTCCCGCGCAAATGGGGGCGGTAATAAGTGCCGCCGATCTCGAGCACCTGGCGGCCTTCGTCGATGCCGAGATAGCTCGACATTCCGGCGAGCTCGTCGCCGTCGAACAGCACGAAGGTGCGGTTACGCTCGCTACTTCGATAATAATCGATGCCGGCGTCGAAGCCGTCGGGACCGAAATTGTTCGCGTAGATTTCCCAGATCTCGCCGTCCTCGGCGCACGCGGCTTTGAGCGCCTCGCGGTACCGTTCTTCGAACAGTTCGGCCCGGCAGCCATCGCCAAACATGGGCTTTGCCAAGTCGTCATTCCCGCGGTCAGTGGTCATTGAGATCTTGCGCAACGCGATCCGAGCGCAGCAGGCGGTCGATATGGCTGCTTTCGTCGAAGCTTTCGTCGGCGACGAACTTGAGCTTCGCCGCATACTTTATGCGGATCCGATGGGCGACTTCGCGTTGAAGGAACGCTGTGTTTTGCCGCAGCGCCTTCAGCACGACCTCCTCGTCCTGGCCGAGCAACGGCTTCACGAACACCGTCGCGTGACGAAGGTCGGGCGACATCCGGACCTCGGTGATGCTGACGAGGTGCGACTGCAGCACATCGTCGTGAACATCACCACGAGCCAGCAATTCGCTCAGCACATGGCGCACCTGCTCGCCGACGCGAAGCAGGCGGACGGAGCGGCCTTCGGGAGTTTCCTGGCGGCGCATCTATCTCATCCAGATCGAAAGCAACCCGACAAACGCAACGCAGGCAGGCCCGATGCATCCCAGCGGAATGTAACAACCGGCCTCCATGCAACTGCCGAGCCAAGGCCACGTGGCATTGACTTGCTCAGCCGAGAGTTGGCCCTTCGGGGTGTCGCGTTCGTCGCTCAAAGCGTCCGCGCGCGCTCCTCGACCTCGAACACTTCGAGGCTGTCGCCCGGTTTGATGTCGTTGGTGTCGGCCAGAAGCACGCCGCACTCCAGCCCCGAAGTGACCTCGGCAACATCGTCCTTGAACCGCCGCAGCGACGAAATCGTCGTCTTGGAGACGATCACGTCGTCGCGCGTCAGGCGGGCGTGAATGCCCTTGCGGATGACGCCTTCGAGCACGAGCAGGCCGGCAGCCTTGTCCTTCTTGCCCGCGGGGAAGACTTCCTTGACCTCGGCGCGCCCGACCACCGTCTCGATGATCTCGGGGCCGAGTTCGCCGGCCATCGCGCCCTTCACCCAGTCGGTGAGGTGGTAGATGACGTCGTAATAGCGGAACTCGACCTTGCTTCGCTCGGCGACTTCGCGCGCCTTGGCATTGGGGCGGACGTTGAAGCCAATGATCGGCGCTCCGCTGGCGCTGGCCAGCGTAACGTCGCTCTCGGTGATCGCACCGACGCCGGAATGCAGGACGCGAACCTTGATCTCGTCGGTCGAAATCCGGTTCAGCGCATGAACGATCGCCTCGACGGAACCATGTACGTCGGCCTTGACGACGAGCGGCAGCTCCTTCGTCGTCGAGGCGTGGGTCGCGAACATGTTCTCGAGCGTGACCGGCGCGCTGGTCGTCCGCTTCTTGTCGAGCACGCTTTGGCGATAGTCGGCGACTTCACGTGCCCGGGCCTCATTCTCGACCACCGTGAAGGGGTCGCCGGCCGACGGAACCACGCTCAAGCCGAGCACTTCGACGGGTAAGGAGGGGCCCGCTTCATTCACCTGGCGGCCCTTGTCGTCGATCATGGCTCGCACCTTGCCCGAGCTTGCGCCCGCGACGAACACGTCGCCGACACGCAGCGTGCCGCGCTGGACGAGCACGGTCGCAAGCGGCCCCCGGCCCTTATCGAGCTTGGCTTCGATCACCGTGCCTTCGGCGGCGCGGTCGGGATTGGCCTTCAGCTCGAGGATTTCCGCCTGGAGCTGGATCGCCTCGAGCAGCTTGTCGAGGTTCGTCTTCTTCACCGCCGATACTTCGACGTCCTGGACCTCGCCGCCCATGTCCTCGACGATGACCTCATGCTGCAGAAGCTCCTCGCGGACCTTTTGCGCCTTCGCTTCCGGCTTATCGATCTTGTTGATCGCGACGATCATCGGCACTCCGGCCGCCTTGGTGTGATTGATCGCCTCGACCGTTTGCGGCCGCAGCCCATCGTCCGCTGCGACGACGAGGATGACAATATCCGTGACGTTGGCGCCCCGCGCGCGCATCTCGGAGAAAGCCTCGTGGCCGGGAGTGTCGAGGAAGGTGATCTTCGACTTGTCGGGCAGGGTCACCTGATAGGCCCCAATGTGCTGCGTTATGCCACCAGCTTCGCCGGAGACGACGTCGGCGCCGCGAATCGCGTCGAGCAATGATGTCTTTCCGTGATCGACATGGCCCATGATCGTGACGACCGGCGGGCGAGCCTTCAGCGTTTCGGGCGCATCGACGTCCTCAGACGAATCAATGTCGATGTCGCTTTCGCTGACGCGCTTCACGCGATGCCCGAACTCGGTCACCAACAGCTCTGCGGTATCCTGGTCGATCGTCTGCGTCAGAGTCACGGCCATGCCCATCTTGAACAGCGCCTTGACCAGGTCGGCGCCGCGCTCGGCCATTCGGTTGGCGAGATCCTGCACCGTGATCGCATCGGGAACGACGACATCGCGGAGCTGCTTCTGGGTCGGTCCGACCTCCTGATGGTGGCGCTTTTCTTTCTCGCGCGCACGGCGCAGCGCGGCGAGCGAACGGGCGCGGCTGTCGTCTTCGTCGCTAAGGGCACGAGTGACGGTCAGCTTACCGCGCTGGCGATGGTCGTCGCGGCCGCGGCTCGGGCGAGCCGGCTCGGGCCGCTTGGGAGCCGGGGCGTGGCCGCCCGGGCGGCGATGGCCGCGGTCTTCTTCCTCGGCGGGCTCAACCACCTCGGGCTGGGCTAATGCATCGGCGGCCCGTCGGGCCTCTTCCTCCGCCTGAAGGCGAGCGAGCTCGGCTTGCTCGGCGGCGGCTTCTTCGGTCTTGCGATTCTCTTCGGTCCGGCGGCGCTCTTCTTCGGTCGCCTCGACCTTCGAGCGGTCCTCGCGGCGGCGAGCCTCCTCGAGGGCCGTAAGGCGCGATTCTTCGGCCTCACGAAGAAGCTTGGTCTGCACTTCCTTGCGGGCGGCGGTTTCTTCGGCGGCGGACGGTTTGCGCGGTGTGGGGGCCGCGGGCGCAGCCGTCTTCGGCGCCGGCTTGGGCGCTTCGTCGACGGGCTCCGGTGGCGGCGCCGGCGGAGCTTCACCGGGCCGACCGAGAATCCGGCGCTTCTTGACCTCGACGACGACCGTGTTCGAGCGGCCGTGGCTGAAGCTCTGCTTGACCTTGCCGGTCTCGACCGTGCGCTTGAGGCCCAGCGGCGGCCGGGTTCCAAGCTTCGGTTTTTCGGTCTGGTCTGCCATTCTATCCCTTCGTCAAATCGTCTTCAGCCGAGCCGGTCCCTAAGGCGGGTTCTCCGCCTTCAAGACCATGATCGGGGCCATTAAAAGCCCGCCACCGGGCAATCGCATGCTGGACACGCGAAGCGGCAGCGGGATCGGTCAGCGCGACATGTACCACATTCTCGCGCCCCAACGCCAATGACAAGATAGTGCGCGGCTCTGGGAATATCACCCCCCGTTCGGAGCCTCCGCCGACCCTCCAGGCCTGGTCCTGTCTCTTATACACATCTGACGCTGCCGACGAATCGAGTCGCGGGGGGGGGGG
>JBKPKF010000222.1:0-4733 GCA_046730995.1 Pseudomonadota bacterium | reverse complement strand
ATCCACGCGCTGATGCGCAATCCTTTGTTCGTTCCCGAATCGATGGGCGTGATCGAGCTCCTCGCGCGGATGCGCGCCGAGCGCATGCATCTTGCAATCGTCGTCGACGAATTCGGCGGAACCGAGGGCCTCGTGACGATCGAGGACGTGGTTGAGGAGATCGTCGGCGACATCGAGGACGAGCACGACATCGACGAGAGCGCCGGAATGCTCACCATGCTGGACGAGGGCCTATGGGAAGCCGACGCAAGGCTGGAGCTCGAGGAGCTTCAAAAGGCCGTCGATCCGCGGCTCACGGCAGAGGACGATGAGGTCGACACCTTGGGCGGACTCGTTTTCCTGATGGCCGGCCACGTTCCGGTAAAAGGCGAGTGCGTCACACATCAATCAGGTTGGAAAATCGAAGCGATCGACTCCGACCCTCGAAAGATCATCCGGGTCCGTCTCCATGCACCGGACCACCAGCGGAGCGGCGACTAGCCTTTCGCGAACAAGTTAGCCGGGTCGGCCATCGCCTTGAACTCAAGGGCGTTTCCGGCAGGATCGAGCAGGAACATGGTCGCCTGCTCCCCGGGCTCGCCCGCGAAGCGGACTGTCGGCGGAATCACGAATTCGACTTCAGCGCTCTCAAGATTGCTGGCGAGCGCCTTCCACTGCTCCATCGGCAGGACCAGGCCGAAATGCGGAACTGGCACTTTCTCGCCGTCCACCGGATTGGTAGTGCGTTGCCGCACCGGCTCCGGCGCAAGGTGGGCGACGATCTGGTGTCCATACAGGTCGAAATCGACCCAGTGGTCGGCGCTTCGGCCTTCGGGACATCCGAGCAGCCCGCCATAGAAAGCGCGCGCGGCGGCGAGGTCGTCGACAGGAAAGGCGAGATGGAACGGTGGTAAGCTCACAACTGCGTCCGTTTGAACCGATCCGGTCCAAGCCGCAACTAACGGCGAGAGCGGGTGGTTACAAAAACCGGAGACGGCGATGAAACAGGCCACCCCTATTCTCATCCTGATAGCGCTTGCCGCGTGCGCTGGGCCCGCACGACTCCCGCTCGAGGCAGGGATTGGGCCGAGGCCGCAGCTGCCGCCGCCTGAAAACGCTCTCATTCCGGCCATCGACGTTGCAAAAGCGACCGGATGGCCTGCCGGATTGACCCCGACGGCAGCGCCGGGATTGAAGGTGAACGCCTTTGCCAACGGTCTGGACCATCCGCGTTGGCTGTACACCTTGCCCAACGGTGACGTGCTCGTGGCGGAAACGAATGGCCCTGGAACGGATCCGGGACCTCCTGGAATCAAAGGAATCTTCTTCAAGCAGTTCAAGAAGAAGGCTGGCTCGTCGGTGCCTAGCGCCAACCGCATCACCCTGCTTCGCGACGCGGACGGAGACGGAGTTGCCGAGTTCCGCTCGACCCTCCTCAGCGGCCTGCGTTCGCCGTTCGGAATGGCGCTGGTCGGAAACGAACTCTTCGTCGCCAATGCGGATTCGCTTGTCGCCGTGCCCTTCTCCCCTGGGCAGACGCAGGTCACGGCAACTCCGCGCACGGTGGCCGCGCTCCCAGCGGGCCGTAATCACCATTGGACCAAGTCGCTCGTCGCATCGGCGGACGGCCGCTCGCTCTATGTCGGAGTCGGATCGAACAGCAATGTGGGCGAAAACGGCATGGCGATCGAGCAAGGCCGTGCTGCGATTTGGCAAATCGATCCACGTACCGGCGCGATGCGCGAGTTCGCCGGCGGTCTTCGCAATCCGGTCGGCCTTGGATTCAACCCTTGGAGCGGCAATCTGTGGGCGGCGGTGAACGAGCGGGATGAGATCGGCAGCGATCTCGTCCCCGATTATATCACCTCCGTTCGGGAGGGCGCTTTCTACGGTTGGCCCTACAGCTATTACGGCCAGCACGTGGATGTCCGGGTAAAGCCTGCGCGGCCCGATCTCGTCGCCCGGGCGATCCCTGCCGATTTCGCGATGGGACCGCACGTCGCTGTGCTCGGCCTGACGTTCAGCCCCGGCCAGAAACTCGGGCCAGCGTTCGAGAGAGGCGCGTTCGTCGGGGAGCACGGCTCATGGAATCGCAAGCCGCCGAGCGGTTACAAGGTCGTGTTCGTGCCCTTCTCGGGGGCGCAGCCCTCCGGCATGCCCGTTGACGTGCTGTCCGGCTTCATCAGCCGCGGCAAGGCGTGGGGCCGGCCCGTCGGGGTCCAGATCGGCCGCGACGGATCGCTGCTCGTCGCCGACGATGTCGGGAACACCGTCTGGCGCGTGAGCGCCGCGAGCTAACTTCGTCATTGCGAGGAACGCAGCGACGCGGCAATCCACGCGTAATGGATTGCTTCGCTGCGCCCGCAATGACGGTTTTACGTTGCCGATTTTCCTGATCGCGCTGGCCGTTGGCGCGCTCTCCGCCTTTGCGTTCGCGCCGGTGGGCCTGTGGCCGCTGATGCCGCTCGCGCTCGCAGGATTGTGCGAGCTCACCTGGCGGTCGAAATCGTTGAAGCAATCGCTCGCTATCGGATGGGCGTTCGGCCTCGGCCAGTTCCTGGTCGGGCTCAACTGGCTCCCGACCTCCTTCACATACCAGGCGAACATGCCGGCCTGGCTCGGCTGGGTCGCGCTCGTGCTGCTATCCCTTTATCTCGCGGTTTATCCGGCCCTCGCGACCGGGCTCGCATGGCGGTTCGGCAACGCACATCGATTCTTGCTCATGCTTGCCTTGGCTGGTTCCTGGCCAGTTACGGAGTGGCTGCGCGGAACGATGTTCACCGGCTTTCCATGGAATCCCATCGGCGTTTCGTTTGCGGACACACCCGTGCTCGGCTGGGCGCAGTTCATCGGAACCTATGGATTGTCGTTGCTCATGGCATTTGTCGGCGGGACCATTTGGCTGACGGCCAGCGGGCACAAGCCGGCCCGGAACGCGCTGATCGGGTATTTCGTGCTTCTCGCGATCATGTACGCGGCGCCATCCTCAGCCGTATGCTGCGCGGGGAAAGCAATCCGCGTCGTCCAACCGAACATCGGCCAGCAGGACAAATGGCGGCCGGGCTTCGAGGAGGAAGCGGCGAGGCGGCTGGCGATTCTGTCGATGAAGCCCGGCGGCGAGCGTCCTCGCCTGCTGCTGTGGCCCGAGGCCGCGGTCACCGCCCCGCTCGAGGATGAACTGACCGTCGATCGGCCCTCTGCCGAGCTGGAGCGGCAGCGTGCCACGGCGCTCGTTGGCAGCGGCGAATATCTGCTGACCGGCGGGATCGCGGTCTTTTCCAAAGACGGGCGACGGATTGATGGTGCGGCCAACAGCATCTTCATCCTTGGTTCGGGCGGACGCCAGGTCGGCCGCTACGACAAGGCCCATCTCGTCCCTTTCGGCGAGTATCTTCCAATGCGACCCTTGCTGTCCGCAATCGGTCTTTCGCGCCTTGCGCCCGGCGACATCGATTTCGCTTCTGCCGCCGGACCGCGAACCGTCGCCCTGCCCGGCTGGGGCAGGGTCGGCTTCCAGCTTTGCTACGAGATCATCTTTCCCGGGAGCGTAGTCGATCCACGCGACCGTCCGGATTTCATCTTCAACCCTTCGAACGACGCCTGGTTCGGTCGTTGGGGACCGCCCCAGCATCTCGCGCAGGCCCGACTCCGCGCGGCGGAGGAGGGTATTCCGGTCATCCGCTCGACCCCCACCGGAATCAGCGCGGTGATCGATGCTCACGGGCAAATCCTGAAAGCGCTGCCGTGGCAAACCGCCGGCGTCATCGACACTCGGCTTCCGGCCCCGGAATCGCCCACGCTCTTCGCTCGCTTCGGCAACATCATCCCGTTGCTTCTGGGATTTGCCCTGCTGCTGTCCGGCATTGTGCTTGGACGGACTCGCCGCTAGGGCGGCCAACAACATATAAAGACTTCCTTATATCCTGATATCGAGGCCCCGCTTTCGAATATGCGCAGCTCCTACCTGTTCACTTCCGAATCCGTTTCCGAAGGCCATCCCGACAAGGTCGCGGACCAGATTTCCGACGCGATCGTCGACCTGTTCCTCACGAAAGACCCCGAGGCGCGAGTCGCGTGCGAGACCATGACGACCACCAACCGCGTCGTGCTTGCGGGCGAGATTCGCGGCGAGGGTGTGATGGACCGCGAGGGCAATTGGGCGTCCGGCATCCGCGAAGAGATCGAGCAGGCGGTTCGCGAGACCGTTCGGAAGGTCGGCTACGAACAGGCCGGCTTTCATTGGGACAAGCTCGATTTCGCCAACCATCTCCATCCCCAATCGGCGGACATTGCGCGCGGAGTCGATGCGGCCGGCAACAAGGATGAAGGCGCGGGCGACCAGGGCATCATGTTCGGCTTCGCCTGCGACGAAACTCCGGACCTGATGCCGGCGACGCTCGATTACAGCCACAAGATCCTCCACCGCATGGCCGACGACCGCCACTCGGGCAAAGCGCCTTTCCTCGAGCCCGACGCCAAGAGCCAGGTCACCTTCCGCTTCGAGAACGGCAAGCCGGTCGCCGCGACCGCGATCGTCGTTTCGACCCAGCACAAGCCCGGTTACGACCAGGGCGAGCAGGAAAAGGAGCTCCACGATTATGTGAAGTCGGTGGTCGCCGACGTGCTTCCCGAAGCTTTGCTCAACGAATGGACGGTCTATCACATCAACCCGACCGGAAGCTTCGAGATCGGCGGGCCCGAGGGCGATGCCGGGATCACCGGCCGCAAGATCATCGTCGACACCTATGGCGGGG
>JBKPKF010000221.1:0-11721 GCA_046730995.1 Pseudomonadota bacterium | reverse complement strand
GAAAACAGCGTCGTCTATGATTCGATGCGGGGCGGCGCCGGCTCTCGGCAGGCATCGCTCCATGTCTCGCGCTACCTTGGGAAGAGCGGCCCAGCCTGATACTCGGGCGAAATGCCGGACGCGCCCCGTTTCATCACGCCTGAAGGGTTCGCGCGAGTGCGAGCCGAATATGACGAACTGTTCGGCGTCGAACGCCCCAAGATGGTCGAAGTGGTCTCCTGGGCCGCGTCCCTCGGTGACCGGTCGGAGAATGCCGACTACCTCTATGGCAAGAAGCGCCTTCGCGAGATCGATCGCCGGCTAGCCCACCTCGCGCGGGTCATGAAGGCTGCGAAAATCGTCGACCCGGCCAGACAGGAGGACCGCGGCCAGGTGCGGTTCGGAGCGACGGTCGAGCTTGCCGACCAGGATGACAACCGCCGTACAGTCACGATCGTCGGGGATGATGAGACCGACGCGTCGGCTGGACGGATAGGCTGGAGCGCGCCGCTGGCGCGCGCGCTGATCGGGGCGAAGGCAGGCGACGAGCGCATCGTCCGGCTGCCTGCCGGCGAGAAAAGTTATGAAGTGATGCTTATCAGCTACCCGGATTAGGCGCGGGTCTGTTCCGGCGCTTTGGGCGGACGGAAGCTGACCACAGTATCGTCCATCGCCGGCGGCTCGGACGGCATCGCTTTTTCCATCGCATCGGCAATAGCAGTCAGCGCCGCGATGCACGCTGCCTTGGAATCGTTGGCGTCGATCGGAATCCACGGCGCCCACCGGGTGTTGGTGTGAGCAAAAAGGTCCTGGAGCACGTCGTTGGCGCGATCGCGATTGGCCGGCCCGATGATGGGCTGTTCATCGCTGAGGTGACGAAGCCACGGGTCGTCCTGGCGTGCTCGTAAGTTGGCCGCCTGCCTTTCCGGGGTCACATGGAAAAACAGCTTGGCGATCATCGTGCCATGGTCGCGCTGCTGCGCTTCGAACTCGTTGATCTCGTCGATCGCCCTAGCCCAGCGCTCGTCGTCGAAATGGCCATGCATCCGCTGGTCGACGATGAGTCGATACCAACTGCGGTAGAAGATGGTGGTCTCGCTCCCGACCGGAAGGTTGCTCCAGAACCTCGCGAGCCAGTGGCGTTCGTCATCCGCCTCGGCGGTTCCGGCCACCTTGACGACTTTCACCTGGGTCGGATCGAACGCTCCCACGAGCTCCTTCAATACGGCTTTCTTGCCTGCGCCCATCCAACCTTCGAACAGGATGATGGCGCGCTTGCGGTGGACGATCTGCGAAAGCTGGAGGCGCGCGAGGCGGTTGCGCAGCGCGGCAAGCTCCGCAGCCGCGTCGCCGGCGAACGAATTTCCCCGTTCAAATTCTGTTAAATCTATCGCCACCTACGCAGACTTACCGACTGAGCTCACATGCGACAATCGCCAGGTGGGCACCGTTACGATTTCGGGACAGGTGTGTCCTCGGCGACCACCTTGATGCTGAGCTCCTTGAGCTGTTTCGCCATGACCGGCGCAGGAGCGTTCATCATCAAATCCTCGGCCTTCTGGTTCATCGGGAAGAGGATCACTTCGCGGATGTTGGGTTCGTCGGCAAGCAGCATTACGATCCGGTCGATGCCCGGGGCCGACCCGCCATGCGGCGGCGCGCCATATTTGAAGGCATTGATCATGCCCGAGAAATTGGTGTCGACTTCCTCACGTTTGTAGCCTGCAATCTCGAACGCTTTGTACATGATGTCCGGGCGGTGGTTGCGAATCGCGCCGCTGCTCAGCTCCACGCCGTTGCAGACGATGTCATACTGCCAGGCGAGGATTTCCAGCGGATCCTTCGTCTCCAGCGCCTCCATTTCGCCCTGCGGCATCGAGAATGGATTGTGGCTGAAATCGATCTTCTGCTGTTCCTCGTTGAATTCGTACATCGGGAAGTCGACGATCCAGCAGAAGCGGAAGGAGCCCTTTTCAAGCAGGTCGAGTTGCTCAGCGGCGCGCGTGCGCGCGAGGCCGCCGAGCCTCGCCGCTTCCTCTTCCTTGCCCGCAGCGAAGAATATGCCGTCGTCAGGGCCGAGACCCAATTCGTCAGCGAGGCGGTTCATCCCTTCGTCGCCGTGGTTCTTCGCGATCGGACCGCCCCACTCCCCTGCCTTGCGAGTAGCATAGCCCAAGCCTGCAAAGCCCTCGCTCCGCGCCCATTCATTCATGTCATCGAAGAATTTGCGGCTTTTTTCGGCAGTGCCGGGAGCGGGAATGGCCCGGACCACGCCGCCCTTCTCAACGATTCCTGCGAAGAGGCCGAAGCCCGAGCCTTTGAAATGCTCGCCAACGTCGCCGATCAGCAGCGGATTGCGCAAATCGGGCTTGTCCGTGCCGTATTTTAGAATCGCTTCCTTATACGGGATTCGAGGATATTCGCCGGGCGGCGTAACGCTATTGCCGTTGGCGAATTCCTCGAACACACCGGACAGGACCGGCTCGATCGCCGCGAAGACATCGTCCTGAGTGACGAAACTCATTTCGAAATCGAGTTGGTAGAATTCTCCCGGCGAACGGTCGGCGCGGGCGTCCTCGTCGCGGAAGCAGGGCGCGATCTGGAAATAGCGGTCGAACCCGGCGACCATGATCAGCTGCTTGAACATCTGCGGCGCCTGCGGAAGCGCGTAGAACTTGCCGGGGTGGACCCTGCTCGGAACCAAATAGTCTCGAGCGCCTTCCGGCGAGCTGGCGGTCAGGATCGGGGTCTGGAATTCGGTAAACCCCTGCTCGATCATCCGGCGCCGGATCGCCGCGATGACCGCCGAGCGCAGGATGATGTTGGCGTGGACCTGCTCGCGCCGAAGGTCGAGATAGCGGTATTTGAGCCGAATCTCCTCGGGATAATCCTGCTCGCCGAACACGGGCATCGGCAGCTCGGCCGCCGCCGACTGAACGGTCACGCTCGCCGCACGAACCTCAATTTCACCAGTCGCGAGGTTCGGATTGACGGTTTCTCGTGAGCGGGCGACCACTTCGCCCTCGACGGTAACCACGGACTCCACGCGAATCCGGTCGAGCGTCTTAAAGTCCGCCGACTCGGTGTCGGTTACGATTTGGGTGATCCCGTAATGGTCGCGCAGGTCGACGAAGAGCAAATGGCCGTGATCGCGCTTGCGGTGGACCCAGCCGGACAGCCGGACGGTCTTGCCGACATCGGCAGCGCGCAGCTCGGCGCAGTTGTGGGTACGATAGGCATGCATGATGAATTCGGCTCTGCTCAACGAAAAATTTGTG
Organism: Pseudomonadota bacterium; assembly: GCA_046730995.1. GTDB lineage: Bacteria > Pseudomonadota > Alphaproteobacteria > Sphingomonadales > Sphingomonadaceae > Sphingomicrobium. The sequence continues at coordinate 8,464 of JBKPKF010000221.1, read as the reverse complement.
GAGAAAAACGCGCGCCGCGCTTCACTGGGACGAAGCTTTTTGTCAACCCGCGAGGGCACGGCTAAAGCGCGCCCAAGACTCATGAAAATTCATCCGCTGATTACCAACACCGACGATCTGAAAGCCCTCGTCGATCGCCTGTCGAAGCAAGCCTTCGTCGCCGTGGACACTGAGTTCATGCGCGAAAATACATATTGGCCCGACCTGTGCCTGATCCAGGTGGCGTCTAGTGAGGAGGCCGCGGCGATCGACCCCAAAGCCGAGGGAATCGATCTAAAGCCGCTTCTCGATCTCTTCGTTGCGAACGAGGCCATCCTGAAGATCTTTCATGCCGGCGGCCAGGACCTCGAGATCATCCACAACCTCACCGGCAAGGTCCCTCATCCAATGTTCGATACGCAGATCGCAGCGATGGCCCTCGGCCATGGTGAGCAGATCGGTTATTCGAACCTCATCGAAAGCCTGCTCGGTCACAGTCTCGACAAGGGCGCGCGCTTTACCGATTGGAGCCGGCGGCCGCTCGACAAGCGCCAGATCGATTATGCGATCGCGGATGTCACCCATCTCGCCACGATTTTCCCGCGGATGGTCGAGAAGCTCAAGAAGACCGGGCGTGGCGCCTGGCTCGACGAGGAGATGGAGCGTTTGGCCGATCCATCGAGCTTCGCCTTTCCCCCCGAAGCGGCATGGAAGCGCCTCAAGCTTCCGAGCCGCAATCCAGCCGTGCTCGGCAGGCTTCGGACGCTCGCTGCCTGGCGCGAAACGGAAGCCCGATCCAAGAACCTTCCGCGCGGGCGGATCGTCAAGGACGATACGCTGACCGAGATCGTCCTTCATCCGCCTAAGAACCAGGAAGACCTTGGCCGGATTCGGGGGCTTTCGGCGGGTTGGCGCAACAACGACATCGGCGCCAGGCTGATCTCGGCCTTGAAGACCGCCAAGCCGCTTGAGCAGAATGAGATGCCGGATCGTGAACCCAGACGTCCGGGCCTCACCAAGGACGGGGTGCTGGTGAGCGATTTGCTCAAGCTGCTTCTCAAGATCCGGTCAAAGGAGGCGGGAGTTGCGGCGCGCCTCATCGCCCGCTCCGACGATCTCGAGGCGCTCGCCGCAGGCGTGCGGAAGGACCTCAACATCCTTTCCGGCTGGCGTTACCAGGAATTCGGAAAGGACGCCCTCGATCTGGTCGAAGGGCGACTCGCCTTTGCGATCGAAAACGGCAAGCTCAAGATGAGCCGAGTCGCGAAGGAGGAGACCGTCGATGCGTAGATACGCCGTGCTCGCGCCTGCCCTGCTCTTCGCCTGCTCCACTGCTCCGGCCGAGCCGGTCATCCACGGCGAGACTCCGGGGCACACGTGCGACGCCACTGGAACCGAGCGCTTCATCGGGCAAGCCGGCACGGCCGAGTCCGGTGCCGCGATCCGGCTTGCGACGAAGGCGGCCGTGCTCCGTTGGGCGCCGCCGGGCTACATGATGACTATGGATTTTCGGGCCGACCGGGTGACGGTCACGCTTGATGAAAGCTACAAGATCACGAAGGTCAACTGCGGCTAGGACCCGATCACAGGGGCGAAAACGATGCGTAAGAGATTGCTTTTCGTGCCCATGTCGCTGCTAGCCTGCGCAGCGAGCGCCCAACAGCGCGTTCAGATCGACTCGGTTTGGTCAGGAACCAAGTGCACGCAATCGGTGGGGCTCGACAGCTTCAAGGGCGAGACCGCGAGCGTCGACCTCGCGGCTCGGATCATGATGGCCTCGCGCGCTCACAATCTTCGGTGGGTGCCGTATGGCACCGAGGTTAAGCTGAACAAGGGCGCGAACCGGGTCACGGTCCAGCTCGACCAGCAGAACAAGGTGGTCTTCGCGAGCTGCGGCTAAGCCGCCTCACCGATCATCTTCGAGTCGATAAGCGCCCTGCGGATCGTCGGCAAAGTCAGCCGCGCCCGTTCCCCGATAGCGAAACGGTCGATCGCTTCCACCGCGCGCTCCGCCGTCCAGTAATCCCGATGCAACCGGTCGGCCATGAAACGCAGGGCGTCGGCGGGAATGTGCAGCCCGCGATCCGCGAAGAACAGCTGGATGAGTGCTACGAACAGCTGGTCGTCCGGATGATCAATCCGGATCACGGGGGTCACGGCGAGCCGGGTTTTCAGGTCGGGAAGCCTCGGCGTCCAGGCTGGCGGGACCTCATCTGCGATCATCACCAGCGGGCGACCGGTGTCCTGCGCCTGGTTCCAGGCGTGGAACAGCTCCTCTTCGTCGCGCCGCTGGGCTTCGTCGAACAGTCTCCCGCCGACTCGCTCTACGAATATGCGGCCAAGAAGCGTCCGGCCCGATCGCCGCGGCCCTGTCAGGATCGTCGCCTTGACCGGCCACAAGCTCCACTTGCGAAAATGTTCGAACGCATCGCGATTGGCGTCGGAAACGATGAATCGGATATCGCCTTCGGTCTGCGGCCAGTCTAGCGGGAGCGCAATCTGGTCGGGGCCCTGCTTCATCATCACTCCGCGCCTTGCCCTCGAGGCGGGGTCGCCTGCACGGGAGCCGGCGCCGGTTGCGTTGGCGGCGGAGGCGGCGGCGGCGGCAGCGGCGGCGGCTTGCCGGAGCCCGAGCGCATCGTGAGCACGTTCCCACCCGATGTCTCGACGATCCAGCCGCGGCCCCCAAGCTTCGCTGCAAGCTCGGCGAGGGTGCCATGATAAGAGACGAGCACGTAACTGGTCCCGGTGGGATTGATGAGTTGTGGTGTCGCCGAATCGATGCCGCCCATCGTCCTCAGGTGCGCCATGGCGAAATTGTAGATGTTGACGTCGCCGTTCGAATTGATCTGGATCTGGACCGCGCTCGCCGTGCTGGTGGGCTTGACCGGTTGCTCGACCGGGACCGGAAGCGGCGGCGGCGGCATGTCGAGCGAGGAATCGCGCTCGAGCCGGCCGGCACTCAGCGCCGTTGAGAACAGCTCGTCCATCCGACGAACCCCCTCGGCCATCAGCGCGGGAATCCCATTCCCGTTCTGGGTCGTCAGAGTGAAGCCGCCCACGATCTGATTGTCGGGACCGTGTCGCGCCACGAACGTCGCCCGCGCCGGTCCGCCCGGGTAGACCCGCTGAAGCTGGACTTCCGCGACGAGAATGTCGGCAGCCCCGTAAAGATCTATGATGTTGCGCCACCAGCCACGCCCCGGACGCTCGGTCTGGGCGGCGTTGACGAGCATGGGGTCGACGCCGAGTCCGCTTACTCGGACATAATCGATCGGGCTTTGCGACGTACGGAACTGGGCCCAGGCGCGCTGCCAGGCATTTCTCAGCTCGACGCTGGTTTCCGCCCCGCCGGTAACCGTGATCGGAATGAGCAGCATCGGGAGGGATCGCTGAACTTGCCCGCCTTCCACTCCAAGAAAAGGTGCCGCCCGGGCCCGGTCGAACAGGATTCCGAGGTCGGCGATATAACGGTTGGGCCCGATTTCCTCGCGCTCGACGTTGATCGAGCTGACGATGTCGTCGAGCGTCGAATCGGGCAAGTTTGGAGCTTGGTTCATCGGCGCATTGTGCATCTTCGCCCACAGGGCGCGGAAGCCCTGCCGCTGAGCGATCCGCCAGCCTGAATAGCGGGCGTTCATTGCGTCGCTTCCGCCGACGTCGACGTGAATACCGCCAATCTCTAATGTGCCCGAGCTGTCGAGCGGAAGGATCCCGCGCTCGCCGGTTTCGAGCTGCGCGTAAATCGCGCCTGAAACTCCAGCGACGGCGACGAGCAAGGCTATCGGGATGGCGGTACGTCGGGCCAGCATTCGCGCCGCCTTTTGGCGACAACGGCGTGGAAATCCAAGCGGCTTGTCTCTACTGCCCCGCGCAAATGAGCCAGAAGCCTCTCACATATGCCGATGCCGGTGTGTCGATCGACGCCGGGAATGCGCTCGTGAAGGCGATCGGCCCGCTTGCCCGGTCGACCGCGCGCCCTGGCGCGGAGGCCGAGCTCGGGGGATTCGGCGGGTTCTTCGACCTGAAATCTGCGGGCTATCGAGATCCCTTGCTCGTCGCCGCGAACGACGGAGTCGGAACCAAACTCAAGCTGGCGATCGAGAGCGGACGGCACGATGGCGTCGGTGTCGACCTTGTCGCAATGTGCGCCAACGACTTGATCGTTCAGGGCGCGGAGCCTTTGTTTTTCCTGGATTATTACGCGACAGGGAAACTCGATAATGAGATTGCGGCCGCCGTCGTAAGGTCGATCGCCGAAGGATGCAGGCAGGCGGGCTGCGCGTTGATCGGGGGCGAGACCGCGGAAATGCCGGGGATGTACGCGGAAGGCGACTACGACCTCGCGGGATTCTGCGTCGGCGCGGTCGAGCGCGACAAAGTATTGACTGGCGCTGACATCTCACCCGGCGACGTCATTCTCGGTCTGGCCAGCTCCGGCGTTCACAGTAACGGTTTCTCGCTGGTCCGGCGGATCATTACCGACAACGGTTGGAAGCTCGACGAGCCCTTGCCTTCTGCAGGTGGCCGCACGCTAAGCGAGGTTCTGCTCGAACCCACCCGAATTTACGTTCGCTCGCTTCTGCCGCTCGTTCAGCAAGGCCGGGTCAAGGGGCTCGCTCACATCACCGGTGGCGGACTTCTCGAGAATATTCCGCGGGTTATGCCCGACGGTTCCCATGCGGTCGTCGATACGGACTTGTGGGACCTTCCCACCATCTTCGCCGAACTCCAGGCGGGCGGGCAAATCTCACCCGAGGAGATGGCGCGCACGTTCAACTGCGGGATCGGAATGGCCGTGATCGTTAGCGAACCGGAAGCTGAGAAGGTCGCGGCTGTGCTCGAAGGGGCCGGGGAAGCCGTCCTGCATGTCGGCCAGATCGAATCCGGGCAGCGAGGCTGCACGGTCACAGGCAAGGATTGGTCCGCGACGCATCATGCGTGACCCGAAGCGTGTTGCCATCCTGATCTCGGGCCGCGGAAGCAATATGCGAGTCCTCGTCGAGAAGGCGAATAGCTACGAAGTGATCCTGGTGGCGTCCAACAAGCCCCATGCCGTGGGCCTCGACTGGGCACGGGCGGCCGGAATCCCGACCTGGGCGTGGGACAGCAAGGGCGTCGATAAAGAGGAATTTGACCGGCTCCTGAGTGCCGCGCTCGACGAACATCGCGTCGGGACTATTGCGCTCGCCGGCTTCATGCGCATCCTGTCGCCCTGGTTCATCGAGAAATGGCGCGATCGCGTGCTCAACATCCACCCTTCCCTACTACCGAAGTACCAAGGGCTCGACACTCACAAGCGGGCATTGCGAGCTGGTGACAAGGTCCACGGATGCTCGGTCCATATCGTGACCGAGGAGCTGGACGCCGGCGAAGTGCTGGGAAGCGCGGAAGTGCCCGTCGAGGCCGGAGACACGGCCGAGAGCCTCGAACGAAGGGTGCTCGAAGCCGAACACAAACTCTATCCGCGCGTGTTGAGGGAGTTCGTAGGCCGGTGAGCGATGTCCTGGACAAGGTGCGCGCCGCCGCCCTCGACCTGCCCGAGACCGAGGAGAAGCTGTCGCACGGCCAGCCCACCTTCTTCGTCGCCGGCAAGCAGTTCGCGCAGTTCCGGGACGATCATCACGGAGACGGACGAACGGTCGTGTGCGTGAAGACCAGCGGCCTGGACGAGCAGGCGATGCTGCTCGAATCCGATCCGGAAACTTATTCGAAGCCGGCCTATCTCCATCATGGGGGCTGGATTTCGATCGCCCTCACCGGTCCGAAGGTCGATTGGGGCCATGTTGCCGACCGGATCGCGGCAAGTTGGGAGCTTGCGGCGCCGCGGCGATTGCTCGAAGCTGGCGGGCGATGAACGAAACGGAGAAACGCCGTTGGATCAGCCTGGGCGAGGTCATCGCCGTTGCCGCGCTGATCGTATCGGCCGTCGGCGTCTGGATCGCCTGGAAGAGCACAACGAACAACCAGCCGACACGTGTGGTCGAGCAGCGCCAACCGATCGCGCTGACGCTTCGTGCCAAGCGGGAGGACGACGGCGAAAGGCTGAACATCAGCCCCGTCGAGTCGACTCACGCCCTGGAAGGGTTGACGATCATCCTGCCGGCAGCAGCGCCAATATCCATCGGGAGCGACGGCGAGCTCGACGCGGATGACGTCCAAGCCGCGATGAGCGGTCGTGACCAAGAGCCCAAGAACCGCACGCTTGCGGTCCGGGTTCGAATCGACGCTCGTTACGTCGAAATGGGTCAGGACCGGCGGAGCTCCGGCACCTACACGTTGCGCTACATGTGGAAAAGCGGCGGCATGTTCAGCGGCCGCTCGCTCCATCTCGTCGGGCTCAGTCGCTAGCCGACGATTTCGCCTGGCGCGAAGAAGAAAGCAATTTCGATCGCCGCATTCTCGTCGCTGTCCGATCCGTGCACCGAATTGGCTTCGATCGACTCCGCATAGGTCTTGCGGATCGTGCCCTCAACCGCATCGGCCGGATTGGTCGCGCCCATCACATCGCGGTTGAGCTTCACGGCATCCTCGCCCTCGAGCACCTGAACCACGACCGGCCCCGATGTCATGAAACTACAAAGATCGTTGTAGAACGGCCGTTCGCGGTGGACGGCGTAAAAGCCCTCAGCCTGCTCGCGAGTCATTCGGATGCGCTTGGAGGCCACAACCCGCAGGCCGGAGTCTTCCAGCATCTTGGTGACGGCGCCCGTAAGATTGCGGCGAGTAGCATCGGGCTTGATGATCGAAAAGGTGCGCGTGACGGCCATGGCCGAGCGGTCTCCTGTGATTGATGGGTTTGGAAGTTGGGCGAGCGCCTAGCCGCGCGCGCCACTCGGAGCAAGGCTCAGCTCTTATTGATCCACTTACCGCCCTCCTGAGCCCAATAACGCCGCTCGATCCCTTCCCTGCCGGCAAGCAGCTTCCACGCCAGCCGGGCGCCCTCCAGAGTGACGCTGTCGAACAGATAGAAAGCGCGATCGTAGGCCAAAGCAGCGTCCCGCCACTCGCCGTCGGCGATCAGAAGGTTCCTGGCAAGATTGGGAGCGTCGGGACTGGTCGAAAGCAGGATCGGCTGCCGCGCATCGTCCGTTCCGCCCGCGACACCGTGCGGCAGGAAGCTAGCCGCGCCCTGGTCCCAAAGTTGTCGATCGAGGCGGGCGAGCGACCCCTCGTCCGACGCGACGATGAGCAGCCTACCCTCCTGCGCCAGTATCTTATCGGCGATGCTCGCAATCACCTGCTCGGCCGGGCTCCCGCCGAGTTGGTAGAAATCGATCTGCACGGGCTCAGCGCTCGATCACGTCCGCGACATATTGGTCGATCAGCCGCACGCCGTAGCCGGTCGCCCCCTTGTCATAGGTGGTTCCAGCTTTGTCCGACCACGCCTTGCCGGCCATGTCGACGTGCGCCCAGCGGACCCCTTCGTCGACGAAGCGCTGGACGAATTGCGCCGCGGTGATCGAGCCGCCTTCGCGCGGGCCGACATTCTTCATGTCGGCGATCGGGGAATCGATCAGACGGTCGAACGATTCCGCCAAAGGCATGCGCCATAGCTTATCGCCGCTCTCCTCTCCGACCTTCAAGAGTTGCGCCGCAAGCTCTTCGTTGTTGGAGAACAAGCCCGCCCATTCGTGACCCAGGCTGATCAGGATCGCTCCGGTCAGTGTGGCGAAATCGACGATCGTCGATGGGCCGAAATTCTTCTGAACGTAGGCAATCGCGTCAGCGAGAACGAGCCGCCCCTCGGCGTCGGTGTTGATCACTTCGACCGTCTGGCCGCTCATGGTGGTGACGACGTCACTTGGCCGCTGCGCATTGCCGCCCGGCATGTTTTCCACCAGTCCGCAGATCCCGACGACGTTCGCCTTGGCCTTGCGCAAGGCAAGCGCCTTAAAACCGCCGACGACAGCCCCGGCGCCCCCCATGTCCCACTTCATCGCTTCCATGCCCTGCGCCGGCTTGATCGAGATGCCGCCGGTGTCGAACGTCACGCCCTTACCGACGAACGCAGTGGGCTGGCCGCCCTCCCCACCGCCGTTCCATTTCAGGATCAGCAGCCGCGGCTCGCGGATCGAGCCCTGGGCGACGCCGAGCAATGCGCCCATTCCCAGCTTCTGCATTGCAGGGCGATCGAGGACTTCGATTTCGACTCCGGTACCTTCGAGCGCGGCCTTCGCCCGCTCGACGAAGGTTTCGGGATAGACGATGTTTGGCGGTTCGGTGACGAGCTCGCGGGTCAGCTCGGTTCCCTTGACCACCGGCTCCCACCGCGACGTGTAGCGCTGCCCAGCGTCCGCGGGCGCTCCCACGATCACGATCTCGGTCAAGGTCGCCTTCTGCTTGTCCTTGAGCGTTGTGCGATACCGGTCGTAGCGCCATGCACGCAGTGCGGCGGCAAGGGCGACCTTCGCTGCCGCATCGGCATCGTAATCGAGGCCCCCAAGGTCGATTACTGCCTTGGCTTCGCCCGAAGTCAGCAGCC
>JBKPKF010000220.1:0-11740 GCA_046730995.1 Pseudomonadota bacterium | reverse complement strand
TCGAAGCTGGCGTCGCCTCGCGCGTAAAGACCCTCGGGCTCGGCGTCCGCGGCGGCCAGCAATTTTACCTTATGTTCGTAGAGCGCGTCGATCAGCGTCACGAAGCGCGCCGCCTCGTTGCGCATTTCAGGGCCCATGATCGGAATGCCGACGATGATTACGGTGTGATAGCGCCGTGCGATCGCCAGATAATCGGCCGCACCGCGCGGTTCGCCGATGAGACGCTTGAACGAGAACACGGCGACGCCCTTGAGACTCTTCGGCACGTGCAAGGTGCGCCCGCCGCCGACGTCGATGTCCTCGGACGGAACCTTTGCGCGATCCTCGACCGGATAATCGGTGAGCTGGAAGAAAGCGCGAGAGAGATCCGCGGTCGCCCCGGGCCCGTTCGGCGTGTGCCAGGTCTCGACCCCGCTGAGGCGCTCGAGCCGATAGTCGGTCGGCCCGTCGACCGCGACGACCAGCATCCTTTTCTCAATAAGCTCGATGAAGGGGAGGAATAATTCGCGGTTGAGCCCGCCGAGATAGAGATCGCTTGGCGGCCGGTTGGAGGTGGTGACGACCCTCACACCGCCTTCGATCAATTTGCCGAACAGGCGTGACAGGATCATCGCGTCGGCCGGATTGGTGACCTGCATCTCGTCGAAGCAGAGCAGCTTGGCCTCTGCGGTGATCTGTTCGGCGGCCGGTTCGATTGGGTCGCCTTCTTCGCTCTCGCGAGCCGCGCGCAATCGCGCGTGCGTTTCCAGCATGAATTCGTGGAAGTGGACTCGCCTCTTCGGAGCGATGTCGATCGAATCGAAAGCGAGATCCATCAGCATCGATTTCCCACGCCCGACTCCGCCCCACAGATAGACTCCGGCTGGACCTTCCTCGTTCGACCCAAGCAGACGTGATAAAAAACCGCCGCCTGATTTCAGGCCGGCTGCCAGTCTGTCGAGCGCTGCGACGGCGCGCGCCTGCGCCGGATCGGGCTTCAATTCATGAGCGGCAATCAGACCGTCGTAAGCGACCCGAACGGGTCCGCTCATTGTGACGATGGTCCGTTCGGCCGGTTCACGCGCTTCAGCGTCCCGCTGAAGCTGTAGCAATTTTCGCCGTCTTGCTTGACCACGCCCTGGAGGAAAGCGTGGCCGCGTGTCTGCCTGACGAGCTCGACATGCGCTTCGAGCGGGGTTCCGGCCTGCCCCCGAGCGAGGAAGTGGGTGGTGAGGTCGAGCGTCACATAATGGCCGCGCTCCATCCCGGCGCAAAGCCCGCCGGCGAACATCGACATGTCGATGAAGCTCATGATCGCGCCGCCGTGGATGGAGCCTCCCATGTTCATATGGGCCTCGGTCGGAAACATGCGCGTCATGCCGCGTCCCGGCCCATCGGGCTTGAACAGCAGGCGCCCGGTTGCAGCCGCGAAGCTCGAGCGGGGGAAGTCGCCCCAGCTAAACCAGCCCGCATTATCGGGATCGGGGGTCGCGCCGGTGGGAAGTCCGACATCTTCCATCATTTCGTTGATGTCGTCGGTCACGCGACGCGTTCAGCGATCAGTTTCTTGGTCTCGGCGATCGCCTTCGCCGGGTTGAGGCCCTTCGGGCAGACGTTCGCGCAATTCATGATCGTGTGGCAGCGATAGAGGCGGTATGGGTCCTCGAGCTGGTCGAGCCGCTCGCCCGTCGCCTCGTCGCGACTATCGGCGAGCCAGCGATAGGCCTGGAGCAGGATCGCGGGGCCAAGGAATTTGTCGGAATTCCACCAATAGCTCGGGCAGCCGGTCGAGCAGCAGAAGCAGAGGATGCACTCGTAAAGGCCGTCGAGCTTGGCGCGGTCCTCTGGCGACTGGAGGCGCTCGCGGCCCGAAGGGGCCGGGGTCGCCGACTTCAGCCAGGGCTGGATGAGCGCATATTGCGCGTAGACGTGCGTGAGGTCCGGGACGAGGTCCTTGACTACCTCCATGTGCGGCAGGGGAGTGATCTGCACCTCGCCCCTGTAGTCGTCGATCGCGGTGGTGCAGGCGAGACCGTTCCGCCCCTCCATATTCATCGCGCAGGAACCACAAATCCCCTCGCGGCACGAACGGCGGAAGGTCAGCGTCGGGTCGATCTCATTCTTGATCTTGATAAGCGCGTCGAGGACCATCGGACCGCACTTGTCGAGATCGATCGTGTAGCGGTCCCAGCGCGGGTTGGCTCCGCCGTCGGGATCGTAGCGGTAAATCTTGAACGTCTTGAGGCGCTTGCCTTCTTCGGCCTGATATTGCCGGCCTTTGACGATCTTGCTGTTCTTCGGGAGCGTGAACTCGGCCATGGCCGAGCCGCTAGCACGCGCGGACTGCATAAGAAAAGGCCGCCCGGCGGAGCGGACGGCCTCTTCGCGAGCTTGGTTACCGGTACATCAGTGCGCTGACGACCTGCTGGATCAGCATGGTCTTGGGGTCGACACGGTAGACGTAGCCGTCCCCGTAATAATAGCGGTCGTAGGGGTCGAAGCCGTATTGACGGCGCAGGTCGTACGGAATCTGGTTGTAGCTCCAGCGATTGCCGTAGCTCAGCGGGAAGCGCTGGCCGATGCGGTACAGCTTTTTGGCCTGGCCTGGCGGCATGCACCCGTTGTGCTTCTTGGCGAGACCCGGCGGGCAGCCGCCAACGCCGTAGCCGACGGGACCGTTCAGCCCATAGCCATGGGGATTGCCGTGACCGTGTCCGTGTCCATTGCCCGGCTTGGCGAACGCCGGTCCTGCAAAGGCGAGCGCCGTCGCGCCCGCGAGGGTGAGAATGTGTTTCATAACGCCTTCGATCCTACTGGTGCCTTCGTGAACGTTCGTTGACCGAAATGGTTAGGGGGCGGTCAGGGTTCCTGCTGCGGCCTGCCGAGCAACAGGCCCGTTCCCCGTCCGTTCAATCATTGGCATGAAAGGAGATCAATCATGCTTGGAAGAACCGACGCAACACCGATGATCGCGGTCAAGGACCTCGATCGGGCTCGCAAATTCTATGAGGACAAGCTGGGCCTTAAGACCAAGGACGAATGGGGCGGAGAGGGTGTCACACTGAAGAGTGGAGACACCATGATCAACGTCTACCGCTCCGAATTCGCCGGGACTAACAAGGCAACGTCCCTGATCTTCGAGGTCGACGACGTCGAAAAGGAGGTCGGCGAACTCAAGGACAAGGGTATTTTCTTTGAACATTACGACCTGCCCGGGTTGCAACCGAAGGGCGACCTCTATGTCGGGGAGAAGGGCTTCAAGACGGCCTGGTTCAAGGACCCCGACGGCAACATCCTGAGCCTCGTCGAGGGCGGCCAGTAAGCTTTAAGTCGGGACGCGACGAAACGAGGGCCGCCGGAAATTCCGGCGGCCCTCCATTGCGTGGTTAGCGCGTCAGCGCGTCGATCACCCGCGTGACCGCGTAGGTGCGCGGATCGACGACATAGATATAATTGTCGCGATAAACGTAGCGATAGTCGGGGTTGAGGTCGTAGCGCGTCACATAGGTCCGGGGGAGCATCCGATAGGATGTGTACGAATAGCGCGGGCCGAAGCGGTAGCCCGTGGTCCACCGGGAGTGACGGCCGTATCCGTAGCTGACGCAATGGTGGTGACGCCACTTCTTGCAGACGCGGCTGTGGTGCTTGCTCCGAGCCTCGGCGGTTGTCGAGGCTCCAATGCCCGTCAGCGCTAGGGCAGCTGCACCAACGGCGAGAAAGGCCTTCGTCATCGATTTTCTCCTTTGCTGCGGGCCGAAACGAACCGCGCAGGGAGGCGGTTGCCCGCTTCATCGGACAGAAAGCACCTTTTAATGTTGGTGCTCTGTTCCGAGGGTTATGGATTAGCCGCGGGCGTATGGCTGCGGCGCGTCCTCGCCCATCAAGCCCTCATACCAGGCGCGGAAGTCCGACGAATGCCAGTGGCCGCGAAGCTTCCAGGCCGCGATGAACCCCGGCTGGTTCGCAAAGCTCAGCGCATGGTTCTCGACGGCTTGCCAATGCTCGTCGTCAAGCCTGCCGCGCAGCCACTGCACGCGCGAGGACTCGTAAAGCCTGAACTGAGCGCTCGTGTACGCGACAAAACGGACCCATTCGACTTCCGTCAAACCTCGCGGCTCGTTCAGTCCTCGCACCCAAATGTCCGCAACATCGGCATTTTCGACGATCGCCTGGACAAACTGCGTGTAGGAGCCGGAGTAGGCGTCCGAGGAAGCTGCGCGAATTGCATCCGTCGCTCGGCGGAGCTGGAATCCCACGAAAATCAAAGAGGCAATGACTGCGATCGCCGAGATGATCTGGGCGACAAACGACCACTGTTCCAGCGTCATTTCTGCGCACTCCGGCACATGGGCGCGGCCATAGCACGGTTGCCCCGCAATGGCCGCCTCGCTAATCGGGCGCCGCGCCCTCCCATTGGCGACTCTTCAGAACGCCGCCGCAACAACAGAAAGGTTCTAAACCAGCCCCATGGCTCGGAAGAAAATCGCGCTGATCGGCGCCGGAATGATCGGCGGCACTTTGGCTCACCTCGCCGCGATGCGCGAGCTCGGCGACATCGTCCTGTTCGACATCGCCGAGGGCATTCCCGAGGGGAAGGCGCTCGACCTCGCCCAGGCGGGCCCGATCGACGACTTTGACGCCAAGTTGAAGGGCACGTCGGACTATGCCGACATCGCGGGGGCGGACGTTTGCATTGTCACGGCCGGGGTACCGCGCAAGCCGGGCATGAGCCGCGACGACCTGCTCGGCATCAACTTAAAGGTGATGAAGGCGGTCGGCGAAGGCATCAGGCAGCATGCCCCAGGCGCCTTCGTGATTTGCATCACCAATCCCCTGGACGCGATGGTGTGGGCGCTGCGCGAATTCTCGGGGCTTCCACACAACATGGTCGTCGGTATGGCCGGCGTCCTCGACAGCGCGCGCTTCCGCCATTTCTTGGCCGAGGAGTTCGGAGTCAGCGTGGAAGACGTCACCGCCTTCGTGCTCGGCGGCCATGGCGACACGATGGTCCCGATCGTCGAATATTCAACGGTTGCCGGCATCCCGATCCCCGACCTCGTCAAGATGGGCTGGTCGACGAATGAGCGGATCGATGAGATCGTCAAGCGCACCCGCGGCGGCGGCGGCGAGATCGTCGCGCTGCTGAAGACCGGCAGCGCTTATTACGCCCCCGCGACCAGCGCGATCGCGATGGCGGAGAGCTTCCTGAAGGACAAGAAGCGCGTCCTGCCCTGCGCGGCGCATTTGACGGGCCAATACGGCGTCAAGGATCTCTACGTTGGAGTGCCTTGCGTCCTCGGCGCGGGAGGGGTCGAAAAGATCGTCGAGATCGAACTGGACGATACGGCGCGCGAGAACTTCGACGTCAGCGTCGATGCGGTGAAAGAGCTGCTCGTTGCCTGCAAGCAGATCGACGCCAGTCTCGCCGAAGAGACGATCGCGTGAGCATTCTCGTCGACAGAAGCACCAAGGTCATCACTCAGGGGATGACCGGCGAAACCGGCACGTTCCACACGCGCCAGGCGCTTGATTACGGCACGCAGATGGTCGGCGGAGTGACGCCCGGGAAGGGCGGCACCGAGCATCTCGGGCTGCCGGTGTTCGATACGGTCGCCGAGGCGGTCGCGAAGACCGGAGCGACCGCGTCCGTCGTCTACGTCCCGCCGCCGTTCGCCGCGGATTCGATCCTCGAGGCGATCGACGCGCAAGTGCCGCTGATCGTCACCATCACTGAGGGCATTCCGGTGCTCGACATGGTCAGGGTCAAGCGCGCTTTGTGCGGTTCGAAATCGCGCCTGATCGGGCCGAACTGCCCGGGCGTGCTCACGCCCGACGAGTGCAAGATCGGGATCATGCCCGCCAACATCTTCAAGAAGGGCAGCGTCGGCATCGTCAGCCGCTCCGGCACGCTCACCTATGAGGCGGTGTTCCAGACCACCAACGAGGGACTCGGCCAGTCGACGGCCGTCGGCATCGGCGGCGATCCGGTGAAGGGCACGGAGTTCATCGACGTGCTCGAGATGTTCCTCGCCGACGAGGCGGCCCAGTCGATCATCATGATCGGCGAGATCGGCGGAAGCGCCGAGGAAGATGCCGCACAGTTCCTCGCCGACGAGGCGAAACGGGGCCGCCGCAAGCCGGTGGTAGGGTTCATCGCCGGGCGCACCGCTCCGCCGGGACGCCGCATGGGGCATGCCGGCGCGATCGTATCGGGCGGCAAGGGCGATGCGGAAAGCAAGATCGCGGCGATGGAGGCGGCTGGAATCACTGTGTCACCGAGCCCATCTGAATTGGGCAGGACGCTCAAGGAGTTACTCGCGCTAGCATGAACGACGCGGTCGGCATCATCGAACGGGAGCCGGGCCCGAGCTGGGAGCGGCCGAATTGGCCGGTCGCCGAGCTTGACGAGCTGAACCTCGGGCTCGATCCGACGCAGGCGACGATCGAGAAGGTGAAGGCCGCGGTTGCCGAAAAGGCCGCCGCGGCGGGCGCAGTCCCGGCAGAAATCCGCCGCGCAGCTGAGGACAGCATCCGCGCGATGATGCTGATCCGTACCTACCGCGTGCGCGGTCATCTCGCGGCGAATCTCGATCCGCTGGGGCTCACGAAGCGCGATGTCCCAGCGGACCTCACTCCGGAATTTCACGGCTTCACCGAAGCCGACCTCGACCGTCCGATCTTCATCTGCGGGGTGCTTGGGTTCGAGACGGCGTCCGTTCGCGAGATCGTAAAGGTGCTGCAGGCCAATTACTGCGGCCACATCGGCTTTGAATATATGCACATCAACGAGGTCGAGGAGCGGCGTTTCATTCAAGGCCGCATCGAGGGGGAGGAAGAGACCGTCCAGTTCACGCCCGAGGGCAAGCAGTCGATCCTCACCAAGGTGATCCACGCCGAGCAGTGGGAGAAATTCCTCGCAAAGAAATACGTGGGGACGAAGCGCTTCGGTCTCGACGGCGGGGAGGGCGCGGTTCCCGCGCTCGAGGCGGTCATAAAGTACGGCGGCCAGTACGGAGTCGAGGAAATCGATGTCGGAATGGCTCACCGCGGCCGGCTCAACATCCTCTCGAACGTGATGGGAAAGCCGGCGCAGGCGATCTTCCACGAGTTCGCGGGCGGGGCGACAAACCCTGCCGATGTCGGCGGTTCGGGCGACGTCAAATATCACCTCGGCACCTCGTCGGACCGCGAGTTCGACGGCATCAAGGTGCATCTCTCGCTGCTCCCCAACCCGTCGCACCTCGAAGCGGTCGATCCGGTCGTGCTCGGCAAGGCGCGCGCGTCCATGACCTTCAAGGGCGATAAGCATGGCAAGACCGTGCTGCCGATGTTGCTCCACGGCGACGCCGCCTTCGCGGGACAGGGGGTCGTGTGGGAGTGCCTCAGCTTCTCCGGGCTGCCGGGATATGGCACTGGTGGTACAATACATTTCATCATAAATAACCAAGTTGGTTTCACTACCAGCCCGCAGTTCGCGCGGAGCTCGCCTTATCCGTCGGATGTCGCCAAAGGCGTCCAGGCGCCGATCCTCCACGTCAACGGTGACGACCCCGAAGCGGTCACTTTCTGCTGCAAGCTGGCAATCGAGTTTCGCCAGAAGTTCGGGCGCGACATCGTCATCGACATGTGGTGCTACCGCCGTTTCGGCCACAACGAGGGCGACGAGCCGAGCTTCACCCAGCCTTTGATGTACGCGGCGATCAAGAAGCACCCGCCGATCAGCCAGATTTACGGCCAGCGCCTGATCGCCGAGGGCGTGGTCGACCAGGCATGGATCGACGGGGCGACCAAGGAATACGTCGGCCTTCTCGAGCGGGATTTTGAGGCGGCTCCCGGTTACGTTCCAAGTAAGGCAGATTGGTTCGAGGGCCGCTGGGCGGGGCTCGGCCGGCCCGATGAGCCGGTGTTGGCCCGGCGCAATATTCCCACCTCGATTTCGGACGATCGGGTCAAGCTCATCGGCGAGCTGCTGACCCGCGTCCCCGAAGGTTTTCACATCCACAAGACGCTGCAGCGCATCCTCGATGCCAAGAGAGCAATGTTCGAAAGCGGCGAGGGTTTCGACTGGGCGACGGCCGAGGCGATCGCATTCGGCAGCCTTCTTGCCGAAGGCGCCTGTGTGCGATTGTCGGGCCAGGATAGCGGTCGCGGCACGTTCAGCCAGCGCCACTCGATCTGGGTGGATCAGCAGACCGGCGAGAAATATATCCCGCTGTGCCACGTCGAAGGCGAGGGCAAGTTCGAGGTCCGTGACAGCCCGCTCTCCGAATTCGGAGTGTTGGGGTTCGAATATGGCTTCTCGCTGGCCGACCCCCGTACGCTGGTGCTGTGGGAAGCGCAGTTCGGCGACTTTGCCAACGGCGCGCAGACGATCATCGATCAATTCGTCGCCAGCGGCGAGGCGAAGTGGCTGCGCGCAAGCGGGCTCGTGATGCTTCTGCCCCACGGCTACGAAGGGCAGGGGCCCGAACACAGCTCGGCGCGGCTCGAGCGCTACCTGCAGCTCTGCGCCGAGGACAATATGCAGGTCGCGAACTGCACAACCCCGGCCAACTATTTCCACATCCTCAGGCGCCAGATGCGGCGCGATTTCAGGAAGCCGTTGGTCCTGATGACTCCGAAGTCGTTGCTCCGCCACAAGCTGGCAGTGTCGAACCTCGCGGACTTCACCGGCGACGGGCACTTCCGCCGGATTCTGTCGGACTTGAGCCCTCCGGCCGAAGGTGAAACCCGGCGGCTGGTCCTGTGCTCAGGCAAGCTCGCTTACGATCTTATGGAAGCGCGCGACACGGCCGGCGACCTCGGCGTCGAGATCATCCGCATCGAACAATTGTACCCGTTCCCATCCGAGCCTTTGCTCAAGCGCCTGAACGCGATGCCAAAGCTCCAGGATGTGATCTGGGCGCAGGAAGAGCCGAAGAACGACGGCGCCTGGACCTTCGTCGAGCCGCTGTTGGAACAGAGCCTCGCCGAAGCCGGTTTCGAAGGCATGCGCCCGCAATACGCCGGCCGCGATGCGGCGGCTTCGCCGGCCACCGGGCTGGCCAAACGACACGCGGCCGAGCAGGCGGCCTTGATCGAGGCCGCGCTCGGCCATAGCAGCCGCTCCGAAGGCCCGGCGGTCGCCGCGGAATAAAGGATTACGATGTCGACTGATGTTCAGGTCCCCGCACTCGGGGAATCGATTACCGAGGGAACCCTCGCGCAGTGGCTGAAGAAGCCGGGCGAGGCGGTCGCGGCCGATGAGCCTATCGCCAGCCTCGAAACCGACAAGGTCAGCGTCGAAGTCCCGTCTCCGGTCGCCGGAGTCCTGACCGAGCAGCTGGTCCAGGAAGGCGACAATGTCGCGGTGGGCGCGGTGATCGCGCGCATCGACGAAAGGGCGACTGCGTCAGCCGCGGCTCCGCCGTCGGAACCGGCCGAGGCTGTGGCGGGCGCGACGACCAATCCGGCGGGAGCCGGTGAAACGCCCGCGCTGCGCGGCGACGAGCATGCGCCGGTCGCCGAAGAGGCGCATGACGACGAGGACCATGTCACGACGCTGTCGCCCGCGGTCCGCCGGGCGGTGCTCGAATATCATGTCGATCCGTCGAAGATCCGCGGCACCGGCAAGGACGGCCGGCTGACCAAGGACGACGTGATCGCCGCCGCGGAAGGTCGTAGTGCTCAACCGAGTGCTCCTGCGCAGGCAGGAGCCCAGACCGAAGCTAAAGCTTCGCCAGCGCCGACGCCACCAACGCCCGCTCAGCGGGCGGACTTAGCCCCTGCCTCCGCAGGGGCGCAACGCAAGGAAGAGCGCGTCAAGATGACGCGGCTGCGCCAGACGGTCGCCCGGCGGTTAAAGGAAGCGCAGAACACCGCCGCGATGCTGACGACGTTCAACGACGTCGACATGTCGGCGGTGATCGAGGCGCGCACCCGCTACAAGGATTTGTTCGAGAAGAAGCATGGCATTCGCCTCGGCTTCATGGCCTTTTTCGTGAAGGCCTGCGCGCTTGCCGCGAAAGACATTCCCGCGGTCAACGCCAGCATCGAGGGCGACGAGATCGTCTATCACGACTATCTCGACGTCTCGATCGCCGTCTCCGCGCCCAAGGGCCTCGTTGTTCCCGTCGTCCGCAACGCCGATCGATTGACCTTCGCCGAAATCGAGAAAACCATCGCCGACTATGGCAAGCGCGCGAAGGAGGGCACGCTCGGGATCGAGGAGATGCAGGGCGGCACTTTCACCATCTCTAACGGCGGAGTCTTCGGCTCTCTCCTGTCGACCCCGATCATCAACCCGCCGCAGTCGGCTGTGCTCGGAATGCACCGGATCGAAGAGCGGCCGGTGGTGGTCGACGGCCAGATCGTCGCCCGCCCGATGATGTACCTGGCGCTCAGCTACGACCACCGGCTGGTCGACGGCCGCGAGGCGGTGACCTTCCTGGTGCGCGTCAAGGAAGCGATCGAGGATCCGACGCGGCTGCTGATTGATTTGTAGTTCGTCGCTCCCGCGCAAGCGGGGGTCCCGCTTACTATATTGCCCTGGAAGACAAGCGGGAGTCCCGCTTTCGCGGGGATGACGGAAGAGAAGAATGGCCCAAGATTACGATTTCGACGTTTTGGTCATCGGCTCCGGCCCCGGCGGCTATGTCGCCGCGATCCGAGCCGCGCAGCTTGGCCTGAAGACCGCCTGCGCGGAAAGCCGCGAGACATTGGGCGGCACCTGTCTCAACGTCGGGTGCATCCCGTCCAAGGCGCTTCTCCACGCGTCCGAGCTGTTCGAAGAAGCGGCTCACGGAACGCTCGCCAAATGGGGGGTGAAGACCAGTGGCGTCGAAGTCGACCTCGACGCGATGCACTCCAGCCGCAAGGAGGCGGTGAAGGGCCTGACGCAGGGCATCGAATTCCTGTTCAAGAAGAATAAGATCGAGTGGCTGAAGGGTCTCGCGAGCTTCGCGGGGGCGGACACGGTGAAGATCGGTGACCACACGGTGCGCGCGAAGAATATCGTGATCGCGACCGGATCGTCGGTCACCCCCTTGCCGGGAATCGAGATCGACCAGGAACGGATCGTCGATTCGACCGGCGCGCTCGAGCTCGAAGAGGTTCCGAAGCGCATGGTCGTCATCGGCGGCGGCGTGATCGGGCTCGAGCTCGGGTCGGTCTGGCGGCGGCTCGGCGCGGAGGTCACCGTCGTCGAATTCCTCGACCAGATCCTGCCCGGCTTCGACGGCGACGTTCGCAAGGAAGCCAATAAGATCTTCAAGAAACAGGGCTTCGAATTCCGGCTGTCGACCAAGGTGACCAAGGCCGAGCGCAAGGGCGACACTGTGACGCTCACTGTCGAGCCCTCCGCGGGCGGCGCGGCCGAGACGCTGGAAGCCGACGTCGTCCTGGTCTCGATCGGCCGCAAGCCCAACACAGACGGGCTCGCGCTCGACAAGGCCGGATTGCAGCCCAACCAGCGCGGCCAGATCGAGACCGACCATGAATTCCGCACCAAGGTCGCCGGAATCTGGGCGATCGGCGACGTGATCCCGGGCCCGATGCTCGCTCACAAGGCGGAAGACGAGGGTATCGCGGTCGCGGAGAATATCGCGGGTCTTACGGGAATCGTGAACCATGATGTGATCCCGTCGGTGGTCTACACCATGCCCGAGATCGCGGGGGTCGGACTCACCGAGGAAGACGCGAAAAAGGGCGGCGAGGTGAAAGTCGGCAAATTCCCGATGCTCGCCAACAGCCGCGCGAAGACCAACCGCGAGCCCGACGGCTT